>DPLM01000372.1:0-1233 GCA_003541985.1 Deltaproteobacteria bacterium
CAGGTCCTCAATTTCTTTTTAATAGAAGCTGGCTGAGGAGTCTCCATATTCGTCTGAATCACTAACAATGATTTTTGAATGACCATGTTGAGAAACCAAAACATGGATTCCAAGTTCCAATAATTTTATATATTCCTTGGATAAGCCATTCTTCAATGCCTGGTGAGACGGTAACGCAGTACAAGCTGGATAATGCAGTAGGAACAATCCTGCACTAGAAGTTACTATACAAACTCAATTACTCGAACTGGTACTCGAACTGGTACAGCGGTTTGGGATGGCGATGCTTTTCATCACACATGATCTGGGTGTCATTGGTAAAGTGGCCGATGATCTTTGTGTCATGCAATCTGGTCAAATTATGGAGGAAGGACCCGTAAAAAATCACTCCTGACCCCATCTCACGAATACACAAAGTGCTTGCTGGCAACAGTACCTAGTCCCCAAAAACTTTAGTTAAAACGTGAGGAAGCGACGAAATCGAATGAACAGGAACCCCGATGTTGTATCGTGAAGGTAGAAGATCTGGATATTGTTTACGAAAGCAGTGCTGGATTGCTAAAACGGAGCAGCTTTACAGCTGTCTTAGCAGCTAAATTTGAGATTTCAACTGGAAAGATTTTTGGTCTTGTTGGAGAGAGTGGAACTGGGAAAACCATTTTGGGAGGAGCCCTGCTGAAGGCCATTCCTTTTCAAACAGGAAGTATCATTTATCAGTTCAAGGGTTAAAAATTTGATCTGAATGACCTGAGTGGCTCATCGCTAAAGGTTTTTTGTCAAAATAATGCTCAGATGGTTTTTCAACACCAGTATGGATTCTTTGAATCTACGCTTGACTGTAAGGGACATTATCTCGGAACCTTTGGAGGCATTGCAACCGACGCAAAATCGTAATGAAATTGATTTGCGAGTTCGTGAAATTGCAATACGTTGCCAACTGGAATTAGAGCATCTCAGACGTTTCCCCCACGCTTTCTCAAGAGGGCAGAGACAATGGATCTCTATTGCAAGAGCGCTGATTTGTAATCAGTCCTTCTTTGTCGCAGATAAAGCTGTTGCCGCACTAGACGTATCAATCAAGGCTGAAATTCTTGACCTCATTAAGGTACTGCAAAAAGAACTGGGCCTGACAGTTCTTTTCATTTCCCATGATCTCAGTGTAATCGCCAATCTTTGCGAACAAGTCATCGTCATGCAGCATTGCAAAATTGTGGAGCAAGGGCCTGTGGAGCA
>DPLM01000372.1:1548-4175 GCA_003541985.1 Deltaproteobacteria bacterium
GTGGAGCAAGGGCCTGTGGAGCAAATTTTTCTCGAAACGAAAGAAGACTACACGCGGAATCTGATGTCTGCCATTCTCACTCTCGATAACTTGGGAGGAATCAATGCCTCGTAAGGTTCTGCTGATTACAGCTGACCAGTTCCGGTTCGACCATCTTGGATGTACGGGCCATCCCCTCAAACCAACTCCAAATCTAGACCGTCTGGCAGCAGAGAGTTCTCTCTTTCTAAAACACTTCACGAACGCAATTCCTTGTGGCCCTTCAAGAGCGTCGCTACACACTGGACTATATGCTTGTAATCACCGATCGGTGACCAATGGAACACCTCTTGATCGCAGGCATACCAACCTCGCTTTGGAAGTGCGCAAGGCTGGCATTGAACCTTTACTCTACGGGTACAGTGATACCTCAGTGGATCCCAGACACGTTCATTCCAAGGACCCCAGTTTAGACACATTTGAAAGTATTTTACCCGGATTCAAATCGGTTATTGATTTCAACCTTGGGTATTTGGTGGGCTGGCTAGATTGGCTTGAGAATCAAGGCTACGACAGACCTGATCCATCAGAATCGGTCTTTCATCATTCTCCAGAAAAAATTATAGAAGGCCGTTTCTGTGACGAATCTGCATTTTATGCTGCAGAGCATTCTGATACTGCTTACCTAACCCATCATGCCTGCCATACGATCCGCAATTATCGTAACGAGGATTGGTTCATTCATATTTCCCTGTTGAGACCACATCCTCCTTTGATCGCACCTGCACCCTACAATCGTCTCTATAATTGGAGAGAGCTACCTCTTCCAGAGAGAGGCAACTCACTTGAGAGCGATGCGACAATGCATATTTTGTTAGAACTTTGGCAGCAAAAAATTGACACATTGGATTACTTTGGGAGCCAAGCAAATATGCTTCGGCTTTGTGATGAAGATATCCTCCGTGCCAAAGCAGTTTATTTAGGGTTGATCACAGAGGTTGATAAAAATCTTGGGAAGGTATTTGATTTACTAAAGGAAACAGAGCAGTGGGACGAAACTTTGATCATTTTTACGAGTGATCACGGAGAACAGTTAGGCGACCATCGTTTGTGGGGGAAGGGAGGCTGTTTCGACCAGTCATGGCATATTCCACTAATTCTGCGAAATCCTAAAAACCCTGCCAGTCATGGCGTCACCGTTTCGGCCTTCAGTGAACATGTTGACATTACACCAACGATTTTGGCTTGGTTAGACCAAGAGATTCCATTGGCAATGGATGGTAGAAGTTTACTGCCTATTTTGCAGTCTGAAATACCTGAGGACTGGAAAACCGGAATATTTTGTGAATTTGATTGGCGTTCACTGCCCCACAGGCATGTACAGAGTGACGAAGATAGGCGGTTCGAAAATCAACAGCTTTGTCTCTGGAGGGATGATGATTTCAAATATGTTCATTTTGCCAAGCATCCTCCGCTACTGTTCGATTTGAAAAATGATCCGTATGAGACCGTCAATCTTGCTGCTAATCCCGCTTACCTTTCTATCTGCAACAAATACCTCTCAACTTTGCTGCAACATCGAATGCGACACTCTGATCGCAATCTGACTCTCTGGCAACTCACCAATGACTAATGAGCTATTAGCTGGCTCTTCGGTACGCTGTCCAATTGATTTTCTAACTACTGCAAAACTTAGATGATTCGCTCTTACTCGTAAGGAAGAATTTTGTGGACTTCTCGAATAAAGCCCTCTGGAGATAGCATGCAAAACATTGGTAGTTTCTAGGACAACTTTATCATGATACAAGTGTGACGCTGAAATTCCAGAAACGCTCTGAAAATTTTTCTAAATTATCTAATAAGTTCCGTCCAAATCATCTTTGATGGACTAGTCGTGGACAATAATTATATAGGCTTGTTCTGATTTTCCTACTTGGCATTACTCGATTAGACACTCTGCTCACTACTGACTGCTTCCAAGACTTGCCTTGAGATATCTAGATTGGTTCTCATCTATCCAAGCTAGCTTTCAACTGCATTGATTAACAACACCTCATCAATTTTTGATTGAGTTTCCATAGCTGCCCCTTTGCGATCACCTTTTTGCCACTTTATTTGATATTTTACTCTCTGCGTTCAATACTTCCTTACGTGCTACCAGCAGGAAAATCTTGCCATTTTCTTTCATTGGTCCTGCTATCTTTTCTGCAGGAGTGCCTCTCCCCCAGAAAATATCTGCCCTTCCATGGCCTCTGATTGCCCCCCCTGTATCCTGGACAACTGCAAACCTTTGTAATATTTTCTTTGATGGTGAAAACTCAGAGGGCAGATTTGTTTCGTAGAAGACCAATCCTCCCTTTGGCACAAGCCGATGATCCATTGCAATGGAACGTTCAGGGGTCAGCGGTACTTCAATATTTCCCAAAGGACCGTCTCCAGGGATCTGTCGGAAAAAAGTATAACTAGGATTGTAGTTTAGAATTTCCTGTACTCGCTCTGGGTGATCATAAAGGTATTCTTTCAACGATTTCAGAGACATTTTTTCCCTGGGGATTTCCCCAAGTAATATTTTACCAATAGCCCGGTAAGGATGCCCATTTTGATCAGCGTAGTTAATTCGATAAAGATCTCCATTCGGTAACTCAATC
>DPLM01000315.1:0-1038 GCA_003541985.1 Deltaproteobacteria bacterium
CAAGAAAGAAGAAAACATTCATTGATTTTAGAATTTCTTTTTGCGCTCTTGATCACTTTCGGTTAAAAGTTTCGCCTTATCTGTTACTCCGGTATCAGATCTATCTCAAGTGGAGTATTTTCCAACAGATGAATTCTCCACTTCGCTCACCACAGATGCATCCTACTGTTTCTGTTTGCTCACACTTATTTTAAGGTTCAGATGAAAAAGATGTTCCCCAAACTCGGACTGGTGTTGTTGTTCAGTCTATTTGCAGTGAAATCCTTGTGGGCACAAGTCACAGTCTTGGGTTGGCCCGGGGGTCCTGAAGAAACAGCTCTGCGCAAAGCGGTAGAGGTTTACAATGCAGGCCCTGGTAAAAGCAATGGGGCCGTCAGCTTGATCTTCTTCAACCGCGATGGTTTCTGGGATAAACTTCAGGCTGACTTGGCAGCTGGCACCACTGAGTTTGACATCAACTTGACCGCTACCTACGCAGTCGGTCGCTATGCCCCCTACATGCAACCACTAAGTTTGCCTTCAGCAGCAACAGATGTCTTCGGGGAAAAAGTCTTGAAGACTATGCAGTTCGAGGGAGAGCAGTTCGGAGTTCCTACCGATCTCAGCCTTCACTTCATGTACTATCGCGATGATTTGATTGATAAGTTACTGAGTGATGCAAGCTGGCAGAAAATTTATGGAGAAATTTCTCAGAAGTACATGGGCAAAACACTATCCCCTAAGAATCCTGACACCTGGAATTGGGAAGACTACGCGGCAACAGCATTGTTCTTCACAAAGAGTGTCAACTCCGCAAGTCCGACACGCTATGGAACTGTTCTGCAGATGAAGAACTTGCTTTTCAACATGATGATCTGGCATTCGACCGCACGGTCTCACGGTGGTGAGTGGCTTGATGCCAACGGAAACGTCATGGTGGACTCATGGGCATTCCGGCAAGGACTGCAGCTGTATAAGACGCTCTATGATGCAGGTGCTTCTCCGAAAGATTCGACCTCCTATGAGTACGCTGAAGCCAATGCGGCCTTCGGTTCGGGG
>DPLM01000315.1:1341-3092 GCA_003541985.1 Deltaproteobacteria bacterium
AAGCCAATGCAGCCTTCGGTTCGGGGCAAGCCGCTACGATGCTGCAATGGAACGCTGCTTTCGGTAGCTTGAACAACCCCGAAGACAATCCTGCAGTGGCGGGAAAAATCGGCACAGTCGCTCCTCCTGCTGGTCCAGCTGGACGTGTCACGCACATTCATGGTCTGGGCTTAGGTTTGAACAAGAATTCCAAGAACAAGGATGCAGCGATCAAGTTTTTGAACTGGCTCTCCGGTGCGGATGCCATGGAAACTTATGCACTAGGCGGAGGTTCCCCAGCTATGGCAAAATCTATCACCGACAAGATTTCTGGTGATCGTCCCGACCTGATCAAGTTGGGTGACTTTGCTGGTAGCTATGGCTTTGTGATGAATGGTGGAACCTCTGCCTCTGCCTTACAGATCTACACCCTGCAAGCTGAGCAGTTCACAGGATACTGGTCTGGAACCAAGTCCTTGGACGAGGCACTTCAAGCCACCAGCAAGGGAATGGCTGAGCTTCTCAAGTAAGCTTTCAAGCATTTTCTTACCCCAAAATTCAAGTCCAGCATGCAGGTGAGCAGTAAGGAGAAATTCTGGCTGACAGCCCCGATCACCTTCTTTCTTTTGGTGATGCTCGGGTTTCCCCTGCTGTTAAACTTGATTTACAGTGTTTCAGAGGTAACTTTTGAGAACCTCCTCTCTCCACGCCTTCAGGGTTTTGAAAACTATTTTGAAACCCTGCAGGACCCTACCTACTGGGATGCCCTCGCATTCTCCTTAAAATTTGGACTCACTGCTTCGCTGGTACAGCTGATCCTAGCTTTGTTCCTGGCAATCTACCTTGAACCCCTGTTGGCTCGTCATCCCTGGCTAATGGCATTACTAATGGCTCCAATGATGGTGGCCCCTGCTCTGATCGGGTTGATGTATCGACTGATCCTGCATGAGTTTGTGGGAGTGATCCCTTACTACCTCTGGGAGTGGGCGGGGGATAGTCCTGCCTTTCTCGGAACCGAAAATGCGTTTCTGACACTGGTCACCATTGAAATTCTCCAATGGACCCCCTTCGCACTACTAATTCTCTATACGGCTTATCGAGCAATTCCCACCCACCTTCGAGAAGCCGCTCGGATGGATGGAGCCAACTCTGCACAATTGTTGTTGTTGGTGGAGTTGCCTAACATGATGCCTGTCATTTTGTTGACTTTCTTCATCCGTTTTATTGATTCCTTCCGAGTTTTTGACAACATCTATGTTTTGGTGGGCAGCGGAGCCGGTGGGACCAGTACTTCGCTGAGCATCTACATCTACAAGGCCTTTTTTCGAGGTGGAAATATCGGGCAAGCCGTTGCAGCCTCCGTTCTACTGTTCCTCACAGCCTTGTTATTGATTGCTTTGCTGGAGCGATTCAGTCGTCGAATGGAGACCACATGAGCATGTTCTTCCGTTGGCTGGTCTTTGGTCTGGCTGCATTGCTGTTTAACTTCCCATTGATTTCGACGCTGCTGACTTCCCTCAAGTCAGAGGGAGAAATCGTCTCCAACCCCTCCATTCTGATTCAATCCCCTACCTTCGCGAACTACGTGAAGATTTTCGAAATGGCTGACCGCTTCGATATCCTCCATTTCCTCTGGAACTCGTTGGTCATTTCAGCATTGGGCGCTTTCTTTGCGCTCTTGCTGGCCTTTCCCGCAGCCTACGTCATCGTAAGAACCGGCTTTGGTCGAAACTGGCTGCTACCCTTTGTGCTAAACTTAAGAGCTCTACCCC
>DPLM01000155.1 GCA_003541985.1 Deltaproteobacteria bacterium
TATTTTAATACATCTTTTTTTTCACCTTTTAAAAGTTTGCGTTTATCGTGACTTTTCCTGTAATCTTTTAGCCATTCCTGCATCTCCCAAGTAAAGACTTTCGTATGCTTGCTCAGACGACTTAAAAGAGCCGACACCCTCGAATCCATGCCAGTCGCCTTGATCAAAAATTGGTGTATCCAGTCCAGTCTCTTTTTTTCTAAGTGCCAGCCAATCCTCCATTTTTTTCGTTAACTTTGTTACTATATCAGGTCTTAATTCCACCAGATTGTTTAACTCGTTTGGATCATCTTTATGATTATATAATTCGACTTCAGGTTTGAAGTGAAAATCAGGTTCCAGTGCAATTATTAGCTTCCACTCTGGTGTTCTCCAGCCATGCTTCCTCATCCAAGTACATTCTGTAAGGTAAAATTCTTTCTCAAGCTCATCGTCATGTGAATCAAGATGAGTCATTAAGCTTTTGCCGTCGTGTTCAATATCTGTATCAATATCCAAGAGGTCTAAAACTGTTGGAACAATATCAGCGTGGCTTGTGAACGATTTGATCTCTTTGCCTTTCGGTAATTTTGCAGGTAACCTCATAATTAACGGAACTTTCAAATTGCATTCATAAAGACCATGGTGATCAAAATAGCAATCATGTTCATAAAGTGTTTCACCATGGTCTGAATTCAGCACTATTAAAGTGTCATCGTATACTCCGTATGAAATTAAGGTTTGTATTATATTCTGGATGCAGGCATCCATGTAAGCGATTTCTCCATCATATTGAGCAATTACATAATCCTTATCCGTTATTCCTGGTGGCATCCAGCTTTTGTGAAAATCTCTGTGTGGTTTAAAACTAAAGATGGGTTCCATTGATTTATTGCCTGGTTCACATTCGTCTCCATCATAAAACATTCTCTCGTAGGGTGATGGAGGCAAATAAGGAGCATGTGGATCCATGTGTCTGAGAAACAAGAAAAATGGCTGTTCTTGATTCATTAACTGTTTCAATCTTGGAATTGTGACATCATTTAATTTCTCTGCTTTATGTAATCTTCCCTCTTCCCAACTACCCCATGCTGGATAATCCAGGTATTCGTCAAATCCTCTTGAGCTTGGATTTCCCGTAAATCCAACGCAACTTGTGTAGTATCCATTTTCTTTAAGAATTTCAGGCAATGTCTTAACCTCTTTTCTTAACTGTCCTTTGTGCCTAAGGGCTACTACTTGAGTATTGATCACATCACAACCTGTAAGCATTGAGGCGTACCCAGGAGTTGTTGGGATATTTGGACTGAAGTAGTTTTTGAAACAGACTCCCTCACTGGCAAGTTTGTCAATATGTGGTGATGTGTTCCGGTAATATCCATAACATCCAAGGTGATCTGAACGAAGTGAATCGATTCCAAAAAAAATAATGTTCTTTTTTTTGCTCATTTTTTGCCACCTCAATAGGTATTAATTTAATTTGGATCCCCCAGAAAGCGGAAATCCAATGATTCTGGTCCTACTAACTAAAATTTATTATCCATTTATCGTATATGATATTTAGCGTCAATATTTATTTTTATAATGATTTTTTTAGTGCCAATCATCTTCCGTCTTACAAAAAAAGAATTGCTTTTCGACCCTCACTTCTATTATTAAAAAGCCCTCGTGCGTGGACTGGATTTCTCAAAACTTGAAAGAGAAGGAATTTTATGAAGCTTAATAAGTCCAAGCGATCGTCCGGTTGGCGTCGTTTTCTAAAGTTTGGTAGACAAATTGTTGGTGGGACCACCCTACTCTCTGCACTCTGCCTGTGCCCCTCTGCCATTCTGGCAGGCGGCCATGGGCTTCCAAAAGACGCTGCTCCCGCTAACCAGCAGGTACTCCGTGTACCCTGCGACAATACTCGCAATGAAGTAACTTTTGATTTTGCTGTCTCAGTCTATCAGCGCTATGCATGTATCGCTGATCTCTTTCAGGATACCCTGATTGATCTGGACAAGGACTTCAATGTCATACCTGCTGCTGCAGAGAGTTGGTCTGTCGATGCCAGTGGGAAAGTCTGGACTTTCAAGCTGAGCAAAGGTCTTCAGTGGAGTGACGGCACTCCACTTACTGCTGCTGATTACGAAGCAACCTTCCGCTACTCAGCTGAACCCTCCAGCGCGTGGGACTTCACCTGGTTCTACTCCTTTATTGGGGCCGGTGGAATCAAAAACTGGAGTAAGGTGATTGCTGGTGAGATGCCAACTTCTGCTTTGGGTATTCGTGCTGTCGACGACTTGACACTTGAAGTAGAAACTGAAGGGGTCTTCCCTCCACTACCTGGAGTAATGAAATTTGCCTTCTTACTTTCCAAAAAGGCTCTGGAAGCACATGGTCCCTACTATAACAACGATCCAGATACTGCTGTTTCTGCAGGACCTTATGTATTGACAGAGTTTGATCCTGGCAATCGAATTGTTGTTGAAGCCAATCCCAATTACAAAGGCTACCGTCCAGCTCGCTTACAGAGAATTGAGGGCATTTACATGTCACCAGCAACTTTCTTCACTGCATTTCAACAGGGTGAAGTCGACACGGTTCCTTATGAGTACCTGACTCCTGCTGACTTCAAAATTATCGAGAATGATCCGGTTCTTAAAGAAAATTATCTCCGTCATTTTGGGGATTTCCGGACAGACTATTTACTCTTTGATACCTACACGACCCCCTTCAATGATCTAAATGTTCGCAAGGCATTTGCTTATGCCCTAGATCGCGATGCTATCGTCAAAAACGTCTACGGTGAAATCAAAGCAATGCCCGCACATTCCATGTTGATGCCGGGTTATCCAGCTTCGGACACCAAGGGCGAGTTAGCGCAATACCAGACCTTCGACTGCCCGAAGGCCAAGAAACATCTAGCTGACGCAGGCTATCCAGATGGCAAAGGGTTCCCAGACCAGGAAATGTGGCTCCGTGGAGAGGGTCCAGCGATGAGTGCGGTCTACCAAGCTTCTGCAGCCTCGATTGCACAATGCCTGAACATCC
>DPLM01000273.1 GCA_003541985.1 Deltaproteobacteria bacterium
AGTTTTATGGTTCCGTCAGTAAAAGATGATGCTAAAAAGTACCAATCAAGGGATGGGTGGCTAACTCTCGACTCACACAACAAGACAATAATTCAATGGTCATTTGCAATCTTTGCTGTCGGTTTCGCTCTCTGGCATGTGACTACAAATCTTCTGATTAATGAATCCCCCCTTTGGCAAAATTCAATTCATTTCGCTGGCTTTGCTATCCTAGCAACAGTCATTTACCCATCTCAATTGCTTGGTCGCCAAAACTTATTCTTTGACCTGGCATATGGTTCCCTTGTGGCATGGGCAGCATGCTGGGTTGCTGCATCCGAATCCCGCATTTATGAAGACACTTTAGCTCTTACTGGACAGGCCTGGCAGTTCAATATGTTTGATTGGACTGCTGGGGGTTTACTTGCTGTAGCAGTTATAGATTTTTCAAAGAGAGTTTCGGGTTGGGTAATTCCTATTCTGATCATTCTATCAGTCTCCTACATTCTTTTCCTTGGTGAGCATCTACCGGGTGTATTTCGGGCAGCTAGCCTTCCTTTGGATGATGTACTGTTTCGAACAATTTATAATGATGAAGGATTGTTCGGAATTCTTGCGAATATTTCCTCTTCCAATATAACGCTTTTCATGATCTTTGGCGGTTTTCTAGTAGTCTCTGGTGCCAGCGATTTTGTAATTGAAGTCTCGAAAGTTGTAGCAGGTCGAATTCGGGGAGGAGCAGCATTTGTAGCAGTCATATCCTCTGCTTTGACAGGCACTATTAGCGGGTCTGCTGTAGCAAATACTGCCTCGACCGGAGTCATCACGATTCCTCTTATGAAATCAAATGGATTCAGAGGACGATTTTCCGCAGGAGTTGAAGCAGCAGCTTCAACTGGAGGCCAGTTAATGCCACCGATTATGGGAGCTGGAGCATTTGTCATGGCAAGTTATACAGCAATTCCATATTCCACAATTGTTTCGGTATCAATCATCCCAGCTTTTCTTTATTTTATGTCAGTCGCTTTTGTAGTTCGCATTGAAGCTGTCAAGCACCGCGTGGGTGAAGGCATCGATTTAAGAGTAAGTCGTGCAAAAATCTTAGCAGGTGCTTTGACCTTCATTGTGCCACTGACAATTATGATTGGTTTACTGATGTCAGGTGTAACTCCAAACTTTGCAGCATCGACTTCAATTGCAGTTTTGATCATCGTTTCATGGTTGGCTTGGTTACTCGGTAGAGCAACTGGAACAATTGAATTACAAACCAATGTCATGAACATCAAGCAGATCGTTGAGGCTTGTTTATTGGGAATGCGAAGTGGAATCCTGACAGCCATCCTTCTCGTTTCAATCGGGGTAATCAATAATGCTATTGTGACAAGTGGAATTGGGAACGGATTTTCATTGATGATTGCTCAGTGGTCTCAAGGTTCACCAATCGTGGCCATTGGATTGATTGCACTTGCATCTTTGGTTTTGGGAATGGGTTTGCCTGTCACAGCTTCTTATATCATCCTCGCAATATTGTGTGCACCGGCTTTGGCAGGAATATTAGCCGATAAAATTATAATCGAAAAATTAGTGGGAGGCTTGACCGATCCGATGCAAGCAGCTTTGTTCATGTTAGTAGAGAGCCCACATGTAGCAAAAGTTGCAACTGGCATGAGTATCGAAGAAGCCTCCAGTCTGATGGCAGACGTACCTTTTGAGATTGCTATGACCATGCGCCCATTGCTAGTGGATGCAGATATGCTGATGGGCTTTTTACTTATTGCTCACCTAATCATTTTCTGGCTGAGTCAGGATAGTAATGTCACTCCACCTGTATGTCTCGCCGCTTTTACTGCAGCAGGAATCGCAAAATCCCCACCAATGGCAACTGGTTTTCAATCATGGAAAGCTGCGAAAGGCTTGTACATTGTTCCACTTCTATTTGCATATACACCGCTTGTTAACGGGTCTTTTCATGAGATTTTACAGATTGGTTTTTTTGCATTATTTGGAATTTACGCTATCAATGCCCTGATTGCTCGGTTTGCAGAGGGACCGATGGCTTTTTGGTATTGGCCAATTCTTTCAGCTGGAGCGATACTTTCTTTCTGGCCGTTAGATCTCTTGACGAATATGCTCGGTGCTTTATTTGTTCTAGTGACTATTATTCATAGTCACATTAGGAATTCAGCTACAGCTCATCCAAAAACCTAAATTTTATCAAATTAATTACTAACACCCAATGAGTAGTTACCAAAGCTTTCCTACAACCCAATTAAGCCATCGGTCCCACTCACTCAATCCGAGATTACAAGAATTATATCTTCCGATGGTTATTCTTGAAAACTTTCTTGCATCTACCAAAGAAATCAGTGTTCAAGAGCTAGAATACGTTCCATATCAACGGCTTATTCTGGCCCATCTACTAGATGAAGAATGTGGTGGCTCACTCAAGAAAATCCTTGTGGAAACACTACACAACCGAGCAACGGGAGCTTTGGAAATCAGTACACCTTCTGGCCTTGACAAAGAAGGACTGATCAAGGTTTCCACTGCAGTCAGTCACCTGGTTGGCTTACCCAATTTCGACTCTATGAGTAAGAAGTACTATGCTTGCTTTAATGTAAAGGACACCGACAACAGCGACTCCTACCTACGGCAAGCCTATCGACTCTTTACCCTGCACACTGATGGGACTTACGTGGACGAGACAACAGACTGGGTCTTGATGCTTAAAATCAAAGAAGAAAAAGCGGTTGGAGGAGAAAGCAGACTGCTGCACCTTGACGATTGGGAGGAAATGGAAATCTTTGCAAAGCACCCTCTTGGACACACTCCCATGGAATATAAATCTCCGCCAAGCAAAAACGTTTCGGTTTCCGTAAAGCGTCAAACATTTTACCAGCACAATGGTCGGCCCTGCCTCTGTTTCATTGACCAATTCGTTTATCCGCATACCATTGAGCAAGCTCTTTTTCTGAGGGATATGTCTCATTCAATGGAAAATTCTCCAAAAGCGCTCTCTATCCCGTTACCCATCGGTCATATGATACTAATCAACAATCACTTCTGGGCACACGGCAGGGAACCCTTCGAAAAACATCCTCAGCTGTATCGGGAATTGTTACGCCAGCGCGGTGCTTTCATAGAGCAAAACTCATAAACTGACTTGTTCAAGAAGGAAACTTTTAGAGTTTATTTCTGAAAAATAACGCCAATTTAATCTAGGAAACGCTAAATGAACAAATTAATCAAAGTTGTAAAAAAACAAATTTCTGCTCATAATTTATTGCTTCGTTGCAACCCCTTTGATCTTCGCTGGTGACACACATTCGGTACAAGGAACAAAAATCTATTTCGTCAACATTCAAGATGGCGATGTTGTCAAAAGTCCCTTCCTAGTCCAGTTTGGCCTTAGTTCCCAAATGGGAATAGCCCGATACCGGACATAATCATCTAGTAATAAATTTTCCAACTCCTAATCCAAACAAGGCCATTCCCAGTAAAAGTGAAAACCATATCCATTTTAGTGGTGGTCAAACAGAATCGGAGGTCGATCTACCATCTGGCCAACATACGCTACAACTAGTTTTGGGAGATTATTCACATATCCCCCACGACCCACCCATAATATCTGAAATTATAACCATCACTGTGGAGTAGATAGATGAGGCTATCTGTTGGCAGCAAATTACTTTTTTTGATTACGATTGGAGGAGGACTGGCTCTTACGTTGATGGCCGTTGTTTTAATCGGGATGGAATTAAACAGAGCTGACCAACGTTTTGTTGAGCGTTATCAGGGTCTTTCTGATTTGATATCCACTGAACTGGCTCCTGCACTTCACCTTTCAGACGAAAGAATTATTGGGAAACGTATAAAAGCCTTTTTGAGTGTTGCCAAAGATGACCTGGTCTTGATGCGTTCATACGACCTCGATGGTTCTCAGATTTACGAATATGGGAAAGCAAACTTTGAAACACAGCTCAACCAGCTCATTTTGAATCGGTTGCCAACTCTTCAGACTGGGCAAATAATAATTGAACAGAGTGAGGCGAACCTTGTTCTTCTGCAACCAGCTAGATTAGCTAGTGATGAGGTTGCTGGCTATGTGGGATTCATCTGGAGCCGCCTTGAGCTCCAAAATCAGCGTGAAGAATTAATAATTACATCAGCATGGTTGATCTTAGCAATGCTCTTGGGCACAAGTTTGGGTTTACTAGGGGCTGTTTATCTTTTTATAACCAGACCAGTTGGACAAATGGTTCTTTCGCTCGATGCAAGTTCGCGGGAAATTGCTGATTCAAACATAGAGCTTTCAGAACGGACTCTGAGGCAGAGTTCTTCACTTGAAGAAACCGCAGCTTCGATGGAACAGATGTCAAGCATTATGGAAAATAATGCCGAAGAATCCAAGAAAGCTGCGCAATTGATGCGCGGAACACGTCAAACTGCGGATCAAGTTCGGGACAACCTCTTGGCTGCTGTGACCCAAGCAATTTCTTCAAATGAAAGAACCCTGACACAGTTGCAAGAAACCAATGAACGTGTGGTAGGAGCAATGTCAGCAATATCAAGTAATTCTCAAAAAATTGAAGGTATTATCAACTTGATCAACGAGATTGCCTTCCAAACTAATCTACTAGCCCTAAATGCCTCCGTGGAGGCTGCTCGAGCTGGGGAGCATGGAAAGGGATTTGCGGTAGTTGCCACAGAGGTACGCAAACTAGCACATCGCTCTGCAAGGGCTGCTGCTGAAATTGGGAATTTGATTGAAACCAGTAAACAAAGTATTCAACAAGGTCGAGAGTACGTCAAAGACAGTGATGAGTCACTTAGTGAAATGCGAACTGAATCTCAAGAAACTTTGGAGGGTCTCCATCAACAAAGTAGTGAGAATCTAGAAGCAATTCTTAGAGCAGTGATTGAATTCTCAGAAGTGATGGAGAGCATCGAAGTTGCCTCTGCAGAGCACGCTAACGGGATCAATCAGGTCAACAAAGCAATTATGGACATGGACCAACTGACTCAAGAAAATGCAACCATGGTCGAACAGAGTGCCGCAGCCAGCGAACAAATGGCTTCTCAGGCAGAACGCTTACGTCAACTCTTTGTCCCAGGACAACTTAGGAGCTATCAGAAAGATTTAACCACAAAAAAGACTATTGAAAGAGACCACAAACTAAATGATTCCAAATCACTCCCTGAGCCCAATTACAAGAAATCTCCTTTTACAAATCAATCAAACACTGCAGAGGATTTTTTTGAGTAGTCCCTTGTCTTCGGGAGTTCAATTTGTGTCCACTCAAGGACAAATTAAAAAGGAGGAGACATGGTCGAGTTGACTATAAACGGCCAAACCCACCAACTAGATGTAGATCCAACAACTCCACTTCTCTGGGTTCTCAGAGAGCATCTCGAGCTCACTGGCACCAAATATGGCTGCGGTATCCAAAACTTTAGTTCCTGTACGGTCCACGTCAATGGGAAGGCTGTCCGCTCCTGTGGCAAAACTCTAGAAGAAATAGCAGGGAAAGCAGTCACAACGATCGAAGGTTTTTCCGAAGATACTCAGCATCCTG
>DPLM01000052.1:0-176 GCA_003541985.1 Deltaproteobacteria bacterium
CAGCTCTCAATGCCTGCTATTTCCAGCGATCGTCGGATCAGCTTTGAACAATTAGAAATCATCTATCCATTTCATCTCCTGAATTGGAGAAAATTTCCACGTTGCGCAGTTGTCGCATCTTCTCAAGAGACTCTGGCCCAAGTTGTCTGAAGGTCACCTTGCAGGACGCTATCGTC
>DPLM01000052.1:468-5960 GCA_003541985.1 Deltaproteobacteria bacterium
CAAGTTGTCTGAAGGTCACCTTGCAGGACGCTATCGTCATTTTCCGACCCCCAGTCCAATCCGTAAAGCAGTTGTCTCAACTGACGGGGATGGCCCTGTATCTCAGTGTACGCTCTCATCCTTCACTGATCCTGCGGGATCAAATCATCATTTTCTTGCCAGTGGCAATCTGACAAGAGTCCGTTACAGGGTTTGCCGGCTGATAGTTAGATTTTCAATGTTAGTGTGAAGTCAGTCGGTCACATAATTTGGTGAACAAAGCAGTCGGGGGGCACATCAGGTGTGTTCAATCCAGCAGCTAGCCGTGGGGTTGCTTGTTGGTTTGAGGGTTCCCTTTGTTGGTTTGGTCTTTTCAGTTAATCTGCATTCAGTACGAAATCTATTCGCTTTTTCTAAATTTCACCGACTCTTCATTTCCTACGCAGTATCACAGTCTGTCAATCTATGATGACAACAGCGCTCAGGGCAACACCAATAGGGTTGCAGTTGGATATTATTTTTACTTGTGGTTGGACAACAAGGGCAAGTTGTACTCTGCTGGAAAATGTGAAAATGGAGCATTAGGAACAGGCTGCACAGGCAATCAAACAACGGCGGTGACGGTGATGACTGGAGTGAAAGATATCAAAGTTCACCCAAGGAACCAAATTGCTTGCGCCCTTAAAATTGATAACACACTTCATTGTTGGGGAGAAAACAATGCAAATGAAATCACTTCGGCACACGCTAATAATATTGAAACGCCCCTGCAAATAGCTACGAATGTTGCTCACTTTGGGGTTTTTGGAGCATCTCATTCAACTCCCAAGGGCAGTATTGGGATTGTGTATGACAATGGCACGATATCCTGTACCACAGGTTGGTTTAGCTCGGGGGGTACCACTTCTACTTGTCAGGATGAATATGCCGGAATTACAAATGTCAAACAGATTAGTGGTGACCGCAACGTCAATATGCTGGTTCTAGACAACGGAAGCACACTGGCCTATGGGTTGAATCAGTATGGCACACTGGCACATGGCAGCGGAAACTCACCCCAGAGGAACATTACAGCAGCCGGTTCAAAATTCGCTGATGGTACGCCTGCAAACAATGTCAGCTATATCGTAGGTAGTTTTCATGCTTCCGGTTATACTCACATCTTGGGTATTCTTGATAACGGAAGCGTGGTTGGTGTCGGTTCAAATAATTATAATCAAATGGTTCCAACCAACAGAATGTCATCTACAATTTGTGCTTGGCAAGGAACAGTTGCAGCTATCACAAAAGATGCGCAAAAATGCGACCGCTGGGCAATCTTACCAATTGGCCCATCTGGTTGGTGATTTACGCAAACCATTAAACCATAGGTTATGACGAACAAGCGTGTTCCCGCAGAGAAAACCAATACACTTCATGCAGAACTGACCTGTCTTAGTTCTGGTTGCTGTTGGGACCGCATTGGCCATGTTCCTGTTCTTTGCTCTCTTCGGACAGGTGCGAGTAATCACTAAGTATAAGTCGACATAGATCATCGCAGGATGTCTGTGAAGGTAGGCCTGTTGAGGTTGATTGTGCTTAGGTGCGAAAGCAGTGCCACTGCACTACTAGACAGCAGCATAGTGGCACACTTTGAGGCATAGAATTGCACCGAATGATGATTTGCAAGCAACAGCCAAAACTCCGGATATTGAACTAGTTGTAAAGCTAGTGATTGGGGACCACTCCAAAAGATGCTGTGATTTGCATTGTGCTGGAGTCAGACTCTCTCAGCCATCTTTCTGAACGAGTCCTTTCCTAGCCTCAACAGCGAGCTCATCAGCCCGTTCATTTTCAGGATGTCCAGCGTGGGCCTTGACCCAGTGCCACTGGACCTGATGGGTTTTTGTCAGGTGAATGAGTTCCTGCCAGAGATCCTGGTTTAGTACCTTCCCTTTCCCGCCTTTGGTGCGCCAGCCGTTGCGTTGCCAATTTTCCAGCCATCCCTGTGCGAAGGCGTTTCGTAGATAACTGGAATCAGTATGCAGCTCAACAGAGCAGGGACGTTTCAGGGCTTGCAGGGCTCTAATCGCAGCCAGCAGTTCCATTCGGTTATTGGTGGTTGCCGTTTCAGCTCCTGATAATTCCCGCCGATTTTCGCCCATGATAAGAATTGCTCCCCAGCCACCATTTCCTGGATTGGGAGAGCAAGCTCCATCCGTATAAATCTTTACCAGTGTTCTGGAATCTTGCAAAATTCTCCTGAGGTTACTTGATTGTTCGCAGGTCCCGTAAGAACCTAATTTTTGACCTTTGTCGCGGCATCTTGTGATTCAGCGGTTGGACCTTGTTCAGGTGACAGTCTCTCATGCGTATTCTCCACACCTCGGATTGGCACCTTGGTCAAAAGCTCTGCAACCTTGAGCGCTTTGCCGAGCATGATTTTTTCCTCGAGTATCTGCTGCAACTGATTCGAGAGCAGGAAGTCGACTGTCTGCTCCATGCCGGTGACATCTTCGATACAGCCAACCCACCAAACCAGGCACTGCGCCAATACTTCAACTTCCTGCGCCGACTTCACGAAGAAACCAACTGCCGACAGGCGGTTCTGGTCGGAGGGAATCACGACTCCGTGCTGACTTTACAGGCACCACAACGCTTGCTGGAAGTCCTACAGGTACATGTGGTTGGTGGACTTCCGGCTGACCCTGCAGAGCAATTGATCCCAATTCATGGGACTGATGGAGAGGAAGCCTTAGTCTGTGCGGTTCCCTTCCTACGTGATGCTGATTTGCGCAACATTCTACCCGGAGAAAGCTACGACGCGCGCCAGCAACGCCTGTGCGAAGGAATTGCTACACACTACCAAACACTAGCGCAATTGGCTGCTCCTTGGAAGCAACGCGGCCAATTTGTCTGCGCAACAGGTCATTTATTTGTAGCTAACTCTCAGTCTAGTGATTCGGAAAAGGAGATTCACATTGGTCTACAGGATCACTTTCCTGTGGCAGACTTTCCAGATTTCTTTGATTACCTCGCGCTGGGTCATCTGCATCGACCTCAGCGAGTAGGAGGATTGAATCGTGTTCGCTATTCCGGGTCCCCGTTGCCGTTGAGCTTCAGCGAACGTCAGGATTCCAAGTCGGTTCTCCTGCTAGAAGTAGAAAAAGGAACCCTGCAACAGGTTTGTGAACTACCTTTGCCAGTTCCACGTCGACTGTTGCGTTTGCAGGGAACGGCCGAAGAAGTCTCTGAAAAGCTCCATGTGCTGGAGGAACCAGCAGGTGAATTTGAAGACTGGGTTGAAGCTAGGATACAGCTGGAATCTCCTGAGCCGGAGATTGATCGTAAATTACAGGAGATCGCTGAAGCCAAGCCTTGGCTTCATTTGCTCCAAGTGCGCACGGAGTACACACACCAGGCAAGTGGACTGGAGGAACAAGTACCTGTCCAGAATCTGGAAGACCTGCAGCCCAGAGAAGTCTTTCAAGAACTGTGTTTATCTCATACGCTTGCTGAAGAGGAGACCCAGCATCAACTCAGCACTTTTGAAGAGTTGCTGGCACGTCACGAGGAGGCAAAGAACCAATGAGAATTCTGCGCCTACACCTTCAGAATGTACACGCCCTGCGCAATCAATGGACGATTCAATTCGACCAATTTCCTCTTTACGAAGCAGGGTTATTTGCAATCACGGGCCCGACAGGTGGGGGTAAGAGCAGTCTATTGGATGCAATGATTGTTGCCCTTTATGGCCGAGTCCCTCGGTATGGGCATAATACCCCTACGGAGTTGATGACACGGCATACTGCTGAGACTCTAATAGAACTGGATTTTTCCGTTCAGCAGGGTCGCTTCCGAGCACGTTGGAATCTACGTCGAGCCCGTGGCCAATCAACAGGCAGAGTTCAGCCGGCTCGTCATGAGCTACAGAATCTGAAAACCAACCAAACCCTGGACCTGCGCTCTAGTGATGTTCCCAAGGAAGTTGAGAAGCTCACGGGTTTGAACATGGAGCGCTTTCTCCGTTCTGTCATTCTGCCACAAGGAGACTTTGCTGCGTTCCTGCGAGCCAAGGAAAAGGAACGGGGAGAGTTGCTGGAGGAGTTGACGGGTCTGCATGTTTACTCTGAGCTGAGCGAATTAGCCTACAGCTGTAGTCGAGAATCTCGAGAAGCGTTGGAAAAACTCCAGCAGGAACTGGGCACGCTTCCCCTGCTGGAAGAAGAAGTATTGCGCGCCCTGCGACAGCGTCTTGATGAGTACCTGCATCAGCGTCCGAAACTGCAGGCTGAAGAACAACGATTGCAGGCTGAGCTTGGGTGTTTGCGTCAGTTAGGAGAGAGTCGAGCGACTTGTTCTCGACTGGAGCAGGAGTTTGCTACTGCTCAGCAGGCTGTTGCAGCCTTTGCTCTAAAGCAGCAGCGCTTGCAAAGGCATCATCAACTGCAGCCTTTCCAGCCTCAGTGGCAAGCCCAGCAAAAGCAGGCGAAGCAGTTGGAGCAGCAGCAATTTACCCAGCAACGCATGCGGGAGGATCTGAACCTTAAGCAGCAGGAAGTTCAACAGCTGGAAGTATATGCGCAACAGGAGCAGAACCGTTTGCAGGAGCAGGAGCAGCGATACCAACAGCTAGCTGAACCAATTCGCTTGGCTTTGGAAATAGATATACAAATTCAAAAACAGCAGGTACGTTGGGAGTCTCGTCAACAGGAACAAGACCGTCTTGAACAAACTATCCATCAAAAATTTCAGGAACTCCTCCATGAAGATGCCTGGGTTCAGCAGGCTGTATTGCGTCAACAGCAACGCCAGCAATGGCTTGCAGAACAGCGTGACTGCCGGCAGTTGGAACAGGAACTTCCAAGGTTACATAGTGTTTGGCAGCAATGGTAACAAAATAAGTAGCAATGGCAACAAAAACAGGCTGCTCTTGGTCGATGTGAGGAACAACAAGTCAGAGATGTCCAGCAATCCTCAGAACTTCAGCAATTGCAAAGTAATCTTGCCCAAGAGGTCTTGCCGTTGGAGCAACGTGCACAGACACTCCGAGAGCAAGAAGAGGTACTGTTAGAAGGACGCCCTCTTAGAGATTGGCAGGCAACTCAGCGGGAAGTACATCGTCTTCTCCGGTTGGGAGAGAAACTGATTGAACTGAGCCAACGCTTCCAGAACTCTCAGTTGGAGTGTGCCAAGTATGAGCAACAGGAGCAGGAGCTTCAGCTGAAATTGGCGCAGCTAGGAGAGCAACATCTTCATCAAAACGGCTTACTGCAGCAAACCAAGGAGCGCTTATATGACAAGCAGCGCCTGTTGGAGCAGGGCCGACTGATCCGTGATTACGAAGCGGCTCGTACTCAACTACAGCCGAATCAGCCGTGCCCACTATGCGGTTCTACCGAGCATCCCTTTGTGACTTCGAACGAAGCTCCTTCTGTGGAAAAAGAAGCGGAGTTGGTGGAGCACTTGAAGCAGCGCTGCAATGAAATTGATCAAGAGTTAACAAATCTTCAACGAGAACAGACTCAACTCAA
>DPLM01000052.1:6366-9476 GCA_003541985.1 Deltaproteobacteria bacterium
TTTGATGATGTGAACTCACAAATCCCTAAAGAGAGTGTCAGGCCACCAGCAGATCTGGTGGGGATTCAAATGCTGTATTCGTCTTGGCAAGCAGAATCCCAGGCAATGGGGCAGAAACTGGGCGCTATTGAGAAGCTGGATGGGATGCGTCGCCAGCTCCAGGAAGAGCAAACCGTCCTGCAAAACAAACACGCTGGGCTGCATGAGAGACAAGCCGTTCTGAAAGAGCGTCGCCAGCTTCACCAACAGCAACAAGAAGACTTGGAAACACAGGTCAAAGAAGACCAACAGGCTGTGCTTCAACTGCAAGAAGTTTGGCAGCAGCAAGTGCAGGCGATTGGTTGGAAAGAAGAAGCAGTCATGGAGCCAGAATTTTTGCTGGCTAGCTTACAAGAGAAGTGGCAAGCTTTCCAAAAACAGCAGCAGGCTGAAGATCGGGAAGGCCCTGAACTGTCTCAGCGCCAGCAACGATTAGAGCGGGACCAGGCAACATTACGCCAGCAAGAGCAGCAGCAGCAAAGCCTAACCAAAGAGCAGCAGCAGGAATTAGAGAAGCTCCAGTTGTTACAACAGCAGCGACTTGAGATCTTGGAGCATCCAGACCCCATAGCTTTGGAACAGGAGCAGCAGTCTCAGCTTCAGATCTGTCGAGAAAAGCAGGCAGTCAGTAGCCAAGGTTTTGAGCAGAAAAACCGGGCTCTTCAGCAGGAACAGCAGCGGCTGCAGTGGGTGGAGGAGGAGTATGCTCGTGGGCGGCAGGAGCATGTGCAGAACCAGGAAGAACTACTCTTTGCACTGCAAGCGTTGGGATATACCTCGATTGCAGAAGCCGAGGTAGCCTACCTCGAACCTGTCGAAGCTGAAGAATTGGAGCAGCAAGATCAGCAGTTGAATCAGCGCCTGTCGATCAGCCGTCACGACTTGGGTAACGAGCAGATGCGCCGTGCTTCTTTGGAACAGGAAGTACGCACCCAGCATACTGAGGAAGAACTTCAGAAACAACTGGAACAATTACGATTGCAGCAGGATGAGTTGTCACAGCAACTAGGAGGAGTACAGGTTCAATTGGAAAAAGATACAGAACAGCGCCAAAACCAGCGAGCACTTGTAGATCGAATCGAGAAACAGCAGCAGGAACACCAACGCTGGGCGTCTCTATCTGATTTGATTGGTTCAGCTGATGGAACCAAATTTTCTCGGTTTGCCCAGAGCCTGACGTTAGCACATCTGTTGAATCTGGCGAATCATCACCTGCGGAAACTCTCAGACCGTTATCAGTTGCAGAAGCGTAAAGGAGCCTGTGTTGAGATGGACATCGTGGATCGCTATCAGGCAGACGCCGTGCGCTCCTTAGAAAGTCTTTCTGGTGGAGAAACCTTTCTGGTCAGCTTGGCGCTGGCACTAGGATTATCTGATCTGGCACGGCGTGACTATCCGATTAATTCTCTGTTCATTGATGAAGGTTTCGGTACGCTGGATGCCGATACCCTTGATACAGCCCTGGCTGCGCTGGAGACACTGCAGGCTGGAGGCAAGACGATTGGGATCATCTCTCATGTGGAGGCTCTCAAGGAACGCTTGACGACACAGATTCAGGTGCGCAAGAATGACAGTGGCAATAGTACCTTGGCTGTGATCCCTAACCCATTAGCCAAAAATCAATCCAAACACTTTGTCTCTTCCTAACTGAAATAAGGATGGACCCAGACGATGCGCGCCCTGAATACCAGGGCTGGTGGATCTACATTGATCCTGATGAACACCTTGTCGAACTGGTGGATCTGGATTTGGATCTGAACACGTTGTGTGATCTGCTCCGCTGTGATGCCACTGACCTGATTGAGCTAAAAGAGCCATTCTTGGGCTATGTTGATGGTGAAGGAGAGTGGCAGGAGCGCCAGACCCGTTGGTACCTGCAGGGCCAGGAGTGCTGGGGGCCAATGGTAGTGTTTCGCTATTTGTCTGAAGAGGAAGGGCCCGGTTCCTGCTCTTATGAAGACTTAGAGCAGTTTGAGGAGTGGGTGGATTTTGACTGAACACATTGGTGATGGCAGACTAGATTCTTTTGAATCGCCTGCCATCAGAAGAATGTTTTTAGCTGAGATTCTGTTGTAATGAATCCATCAAAGTGAGCAAGCTTGTTCAAGCTGCCCAAGAAAATCGCTGGAAGTGACCGTTCTGCATTCCAGTAGAATCCTCCCGGTCGATGCCGAAAGCGTGAAATTCACTATTCGTTGCCTTAGCTAGAGCGAGTCTGGAATTGGCTAGGTGAAGCACGTGCTCTATATAAATTGGTTCCCCATCTTCGTTAGCTCCAGGCAACCCTTCTACAGACAGGTTTACAAGTTCTTCTGCTTTGAGAGAAAATTTGAGACCTCCGCCTTCAATTGTTATTGCCCTCTTTTCGATACCCGCCATTTCTCCAACCAAAGGTGCCAAGGCGGCCATTAGGCCTCCGATTGGGCATTGTCAGCTTTCTCATCAATGATCAAACCAACTTTGATGTTTCCGTCTACCATTGGCCCTGGGGAGTGCAGTGGGACAACAAAAGATAATCCATTGAGACTAACTCCGTCTTTTTCACCGCTATCAATCCTCATCGCAATAGCGGCTTTACAATCACCTTCAGTTGGTTGTGCTGACAAGTGCAAGGTTATACAAGGACAGAGGAAAGTACAATTACAGGTTTCCACATATTGCCTTTCAATATTCCATCCCATTTTCTATCCTCTTTTGAAGACCAAACAGAAATCATCATCCAGCAGCTCCAGATGACTAACATGAAACCAAATCCGTACCCGATCCAGTGCCCTGAGGGCAAGGTCTTTTCAGCCAAAACATAGAGTGCTAGGACCCCAATCTACCATAAATTCATGATCCCACCAAAAAAGAGCAGCGCCATCAGGAACCAACAGCAACCAAGGCAAAATGAGCCGTGGTCAATCCCCATGATGAGTGCTCCTTTTAATCCCGGTTTCCAGCGTGTCATGAGAAATGTAAGTGGCGAACAACAATGTCGCAAACACGCGTGTTTGCAAGGTGTAAACTGCCATAGTCCTGCAGCAAGTAGTAGCACAGCACCGAGAATAGGTGACGTCGAAACCATCATC
>DPLM01000134.1 GCA_003541985.1 Deltaproteobacteria bacterium
TAGTCGGAGAAACTGCTCAGTTCCGCTTCTTCATCAGTCGAGAGCGTAAAGACGAAGCTGGAGATCTTGTAGAAAATGCTGAAGAGGAACTAGAAGAACTAGCCAGTTTGGAAGTCTGCCTAGAAATGGAAGATACTACTGAATCACAGGTGGTTCCCGTACAATTGCGCACACTACTAACAGAAGTAGGTGCTCTGGAACTTTGGTGTGAGAAGACCGATGGATCACAGCAATGGAAACTCGAATTCAACCTGCGCAGCGAATAGTTTTAGGTCAGTGTGAGAGAATCGTCCAAAGGATTCGCCAGATCCAACGGTTGGATCTCAACAAAATGCAGCAAATCTGCACTGAGTTTGACCAGGGCAAATTGCTGAAACAGATCTCCAGTAAAATACTTACGCAGGAACTGACGCAGAATTGTATGCTCGGGTTGGAGCAAAACACGATCGCAGAGGCCTAGATATTCTGCCTGGCGAATATCGATAAACTGCTCAACCTGATTCATATTCGTCTCACTAGTCTCAGATGACAATCCCGTGAAATGAAGGCCTACTCGATAGCATAGATCTTCGAGTAAGTTTCCATAGAGAACAAGGCTCTCCAGAAAAGAGAAGTCCCGCAGCATCAGTTCGTGTAGTGCCTCACACTTGGTGTAGAACAAACTCGCCTGAATCTGCCCATGATCGTTGCACAGCTTGCGCTGATTGACGTTATACTCCCTCAAATTGCTGAGGTGCAGCAATAGCAGTTGACTCGTATGATCCCAACATGCTTTGCGCTCCTCCAGAATCTGTCCAACCTTTACGGCACGATTCAACAGACTCTGGATTAATTCCAATGGCAAATCCAGAGCAACACAATGAGCCAGAGTGAAGGGTCGCTTGGTCCCTCGAATACCCGGCATCGCGGGTCGCCAAGCCCAAAATGGGGTCCGAGCCATCTCCAACAATCCCCCAAAGGGCATCTCTTTTTGTTGCTTCCAATGTTCACAAAGACGCTCGCGCAGACGCTCATCCTGAACCAGGTTGATCCGGCGACGACCCTTGCGATCACGGAGTCCATCTAACGAAAAGACATGTGGCAACAAGTCCACAAGAGGTGCTTCGCCAGCAAAATTCTGGCTTGCAGGATAGTGCTGCAAGTTTTCCGTCATGGTTCCGTATATTTCTGGTTTGTGTTAGTTTTTGATTTATAATTTTCTTTACAAAGATAGACTTGCTGTAATTTTGTCAAGTCAGGTTGGTTTCCGGGAATTTACCACATCCACATTCTGTCCCGTTTACATCCAAAAGTGCTATGCCTACAAATTCTAACCCCCCACTCGTCACAGCCTTACGGAAAAAAGATGCCTACCTCGATTCTGTCAGTAAGATCCGCTTTCAAGAAACGGTCTCTTCTTATCTGTTCAAAGCTGGCGACCACTTTTACAAGATCAAAAAGGCTGATAGTGAACATACAAGTTTAGCGGTTAAACAGGCTTTTTGCCAAGAAGAAGCCAAATTACTACATAAACTCAACGGGGAGAATCTACAGGTCGAGGTACTTCCTGTTTATCAGAATGGAAAAAGTTTCGGCTTCAAGAACGAAGCCGGGGCTACAGCTGTAGACTATGCACTTAAAACAACTGCGCTGAGTGAACGCAACCTGGTAAGCTATCTGCTGGATCAGAAAAAACTCTCACTTATTGCTGTCGGACGAATTGCCCGCAAACTCGCCCAAGCACATTCAGATTTTCCTACAAACGACAGAACCGCACAAGAACGAGGACGAGCGGAGGTACTGCGTTCGCTATGTGAAGACATGCTTTACCAGATGAAACGCCACTTGGACGAGTCATTTACCCAACCTATTAGGGATATGATTCGTCACCCACTGGACAAATTTTTTGATGAGCAAAATCGGCTTTTTCAGCGCAGAATTCGTAAGCATCGAATCGTTGAGGGACATGGTGCACTGCTACCTGAACACATACATGTCAAAGGCCAGACTGTAATATTTCTAAGCCCTCAGGAAACCCAGAAGAAATATGTAATTCTAGATGCTGCCAACGATGTGGCAATCTTCTCTGTAGAGTTGTTGCGCCAACAACAAGAAGAGTTGAATAGCAGTTTTCTGGATCGGTACCTACGAAGTTCTAGGGATCGTACCGATATGAAACCCTTGCTTCCGGTTTACCAGATGTATGCAGCACTAAGACTGGGAGTCACTAGCTGTGAAATGCGCACCGCAATGGCTTGGAAAGAAGAAGAACGCGAAGCTTTTCAGCAGAGAGCCGTACAGTACTTCAACATTGCTGTCCGGTTTGCTCGGCAACTACCTCACTAATCATCGTCAACCCTAACAAGCCATCTATCCCTCTATCTTCGACTGAAATCCAGAGTAATGAGACATTTCGTCCAAAAATTTGGCGGCACCAGCCTTGGCACAGCCAAGCGTATGAAAGGGGTCGCTCAAATCATAGTAGACCATCTAAAACAACATCATCGAGTCACCGCTGTCGTTTCGGCTATGAGCAGCTATAATAAAACAGAAGGAACCACTAGCAGACTACTGGAAGCTGGCAGTTTAGCACTCCGTGGAGGGCCCTTCTATCGAATGATTGACCTTGTGGAGGAAAGTCACAACGAGGCTTTCAGCACGGCCGTCCGCAATCCAGAA
The DNA here is from genome assembly GCA_003541985.1 of Deltaproteobacteria bacterium. GTDB lineage: Bacteria > SAR324 > SAR324 > SAR324 > NAC60-12 > JCVI-SCAAA005. The sequence continues at coordinate 2,659 of DPLM01000134.1, forward strand.
ATTCAGGAACAACTACGAGAATTTGTTCATCGAGAATTACGTTCGCTGAAATCCTTTCTAGAAGCAATCCACGTAATTAGAGAGATTTCACCACGCAGCCAGGATCTGATTGTCGGTACTGGAGAGCGTCTCTCTGCGCGGTTGTTGAGTGGAGTGCTGCAAGACCTGGGAATTGATGCTGAATACGTTGATTTGTCTGAAGCCCTTCTAGAAAGTGAGCCCGCCCCCGATGGACGTGCACTCTTTCCTTATCTACAAAATCAATTTGGCCAGTACCTTCCTAAGGAGACAGGACGGACTGCCGTGATAACAGGATTTTTTGGCTTTGTTTCTGGAGGAATCATTGACCGTGTCGGTAGAGGATATACCGACCTAACTGCTGCCCTGATCGCTGCAGAGACCAAAGCCGACGAACTGCAGGTCTGGAAAGAAGTTGATGGGATTTATTCCGCAGATCCTCGTAAAGTTCCTGCAGCCTCCGTACTACCAGAAATTTCACCAGCTGAGGCTGCCGAACTGACCTATTTTGGCTCTGAAGTATTGCATCCCTTTACCATGGAGTGTGCTATCAAGGCCAATGTGCCAATTCGAATCAAAAATACCTTTTACCCAGAGAAACCCGGTACTATTATCGTCCCTGGCAAGTTGACTGAGCAAAGAAAACAGCGGAACAAAACAGCTGTAGCAGTCACAACCAAACACCACGTCAGCATTCTCAACATTCACTCAAACCGAATGCTGAATTCGACCGGCTTTATGGCGCAGGTATTTGAACTATTCAAGAAGTACCGAGTTGTGATTGACTTGGTTTCAACATCAGAAGTCAACATCTCCTGTACAGTTGACCGCTTGGATAATGTTCAGCCCATGATTCACGACATGGAAAAATTCGCTGATGTAACTCTGGTTCGTGACCGGGCAATACTGAGCTTGGTAGGAGAGGGGATGCGCTACGCTACAGGTACTGCAGGACGGATGTTTATGGCGCTAGCCCAGCAACAAATAAATCTGGAGATGATTACCCAGGGCGCTTCTGAGATCAACATCTCTTGCGTAATTCGGCAAGAGGACTCCCCCGAAGCACTACGCATCATTCACAAGACCTTTTTAGAATCAAATACGGAAGTCAATGCGAGCAGCTAAGCGTGAGCAGTTTTTTCAGAATCTCAGCAAAGCGATTCTAGAACCTACCACAGAATTACAACATGCCAACACCTTCGAACTACTGATCGCCATTATCCTTAGTGCGCAAACGACAGATGCCGCCGTCAACAAGGTTACTCCATCTCTCTTTGGAAATTATCCTACTCCACAAAAACTTGCTCAGACTACACCAGAAGAAGTATTGACCCATATCAAGACTCTGGGTCTTGCTCCTACTAAAGCCAAAAATATTGTTAAAACTGCTCGACAGCTTTGTGAACATCATCAAGGAGAAATCCCCGAAGACTCTGAAGCTTTGCAGGCCTTGCCCGGTGTGGGGCGCAAAACTGCAAACGTGCTTTTGAACACAGCCTTCGGGCATCCTGTGATTGCCGTGGACACTCACGTATTTCGAGTCTCTAACCGCACAGGATTAGCATGTGGAAAAACCGTGGAAGAAGTCGATCGCAAACTAGCTCGTAATGTTCCTCCAAATTGGCGTAAAGATGCCCACCACTACCTGATTCTGCAGGGCCGCTACACTTGCAAAGCACGAAAGCCTCTTTGTGGGAAGTGTCCCGTGCTTCATGAATGTTCTTATCCGAATAAGGAAATTCAGAAGGTGAACTGATTTGAACCAAGATCGATTCTGGAATCCGACTGTAATCCACGGTTTTTGCTCAGTTGGAGCATAATTATTTCAAACTTTTCAGGGACTGACTCAGGAAGCAGAAGAGATTGCTACTCAGGGTTGAACGACGAAAGGATAAGCAATTCCACTGTAAAAGAAGTACGGGCTGAGGGCCAGATTTTCAGCTAATTCTATAAGATAATCATCAGTTGGTTCTTGATAGTCCTTTCTGCGAATCGCCCAGTTACGATTCTCTGCTTGGAAGCGTAGGTCATACACTCCAAAATCTAGTAGCGCTCGCTGATCCTCCAGATTCCAATACAATATATCTGCAGCAAATTCACGTCTTTGATCCGTACTACGCACTGCAATTCTGTCTCCCTGCAATAGGAGTTCGTACTGAACCAATCGAGGTGGGTTCCATTCCTGTGGATTTTGTTGACGCAATAGCACTCGAGAACGATCGGTAATTAAGTATCTTGATGGCACCATAGTTGTCGGAAAATCAAGCTGTCCTTGAACACGCAATGGTTGAATTTCTCGAAAATCGATAAACTTTTGATATTCTCGACGAGAGAGACCAGAAGGCTCGCTTCGTAACAGTTGCAGCCCAATGGATTGCACTGAATATTGAGCAAAGATTTGAGGATTTTGACGATAGGTCAAATCTTCTACAAAAAAGATCCCATTCTCGCTTAAAATCGGTGCCGTGATTGTTTTGCCAGCAGGAGTATTGAAACGAATTTGCAACTGCATTTCATCAGCGAGCCTCACGTTTGTCTGAAGCTGTTCAAACTCGAACCGCACTCGGCCACTGAGCAAGACATGTGACCATAGCTTTTCTTCTTCAGCAGCTTCTGCCAAATTAGGATCCTGCTGACGAACAGCCTGCAAACGAGCAAAGGCTTTAACTCTTTCCCCAGCAGCCAAGTACTCCCGATAGCGCTGAAGGTTATCCTTGGCAACCTGACGGTTCACTCGTTGGAGAGCCTCGAGATAGACCGAATTGTCCGGATTAGCGATAACCGCTTCCCGGTAGGAGATCGAAGCTTCTTCCCAACGTTCTTCTGCTTCCAATCGTACTCCCTGATCGTAAGCGAACGAGCATCCCAGCAAGGGTAGACTCAATAACAGCAGTAATGTGTATTTCCAGAATTGTCGCACGTCACTCCAACTTAGCAATTGGATAATTTGGAGCCTCTTCCGTGATGAAGACATCATGAACATGACTCTCTCGTAGTCCAGCCGAGGTGATTCGGACGAATTGTGCCTGCTCTTGCAGCTCCACAATATTTCGACAACCAGTATATCCCATTCCAGACCGCAATCCTCCTACAAACTGATAGACCATTTCTGCTAGTGATCCTTTAAAAGGCACTCGGCCTTCAATCCCTTCTGGTACTAATTTTGATTCTTCAATATTGTTCTGAAAATAGCGATCTTTGCTACCTTCCTTCATCGCACCCATTGATCCCATTCCGCGATACAGCTTGTAACGACGACCCTGGTAAAGAATCACTTGGCCTGGAGTTTCTGCTGTCCCGGCAAATAAGCTACCGATCATCACGGAGTCTGCACCAGCCGCTAGGGCTTTCACAATATCACCTGAGTACTTGATTCCTCCATCGGCAATTACAGGAATTCCACAACGTCTCGCCACGCTTGCTGACTCACTAATCGCTGTAATTTGAGGTACACCAATACCAGCCACCACTCTCGTTGTGCAAATTGAGCCTGGCCCAATTCCGATTTTGACAGCGTCGACTCCTGCCTTGATCAAATCTTCACAACCAGAGGCAGTAGCAATATTTCCTGCAACAATTTCTAGCTCAGGAAAGGATTCGCGAAGTTCTTGGATGCTTTGTAGGACCCTACTAGAATGTCCGTGTGCCGTATCCAACACAACGAGATCGACGCCTCTACTGACTAATGCCGCTGTACGTTCCATCAAATCTCGGCTTGTACTCACAGCAGCACCAACCCTTAAACGTCCTCGATCATCTTTGTTGGCATTTGGGTATTTGCGGGACTTCTCAATGTCCTTGATCGTGATCAAACCAAGCAGATCGTAGCCTTCTGAGACAACGAGCAATTTCTCGATACGATGGGTATGCAACAGAGTTTTCGCTTCCTCGAGATCAATTCCTGGAGAGACTGTGACCAGTCGATCCCGTCCGCTAGTCATCACAGAGCCCACTTTTTGATCCAGATTGGTCTCAAAACGTAGATCTCGATTTGTCAGAATACCAACTAACTCCGTGCCACGGATTACAGGAACTCCGGAGATGCGATAGCGCTCCATCAACTGTAATGCATCTTTCAGTGGTTGTTCAGGCTCAACTGTGATCGGGTCAGAAATCATTCCACTCTCTGACCGTTTGACTCGATCAACTTGAGCAGCTTGTTCCTCCACACTCATGTTTTTGTGAATCACCCCAAGACCACCCTCCTGTGCCATACTGATGGCCACTTGGTGTTCTGTAACAGTATCCATTGCCGCACTCAGTAGAGGAATGTTGCAATCCAAGTGTCGGGTCAGCCGAGTTTGAACAGAAACTTCGTGAGGTAGGATATCTGAATAGGCGGGTACAAGAAGAACGTCATCGAAAGTCAAACCTTCCTTAATGCGATTCTGCAACATAAGCTTCCTTTTTACAGCACAGCCAGAGGCTGCCGGCCATCATCCATGGGGCAAGAAAAATTTCCTTAATTTCGCACAACAAACTACAGAACTCAATTAAATTCCCAGTTTAACACACGATCTCACCCAACAGAGAGCAGGAAAAAAACTTGTCAAAAAATCATGAACTCGATATTTATTACTGTTTACATTCTTCTATCCTCAGTGAGTTGCGCAGATGAAGAGAACCTACCAACCCAATAATCGTCGACGGAAAATGAAGCACGGTTTCCGCGCACGGATGGCGACTAAGAACGGTCAAGCCATTATCAAGCGACGACGAGCCAAGGGACGCAAGCGACTATCCGCTTAGTGACCTCAAGGTGTTATCCAAAGCAGGTACGCCTTTGTGGCCGGAACGAAGTAGCGCGCATCTTTCAGCATGGGGACTACCGAGGATTGGGACTGATCAGCATTAAGTACCTTGCTAGTCCTAGTTTCGAAAGTCGCTTCCTGGTCACGGTAAGTAAGAGAGTAGGACATGCTCCTTTGCGAAATCGACTGAAGCGTTTGCTTCGAGAGGCAATTCGCCATCACCGACATCAAATCTGCCAGCCTGCGGATGTCTGCTTTATGATCACTAAGAAACCACGACGCCCTGTCGAGCAGACTTACATTGAGAGCATGGTTCACCAGGCTTTCCAATTTCTTAACGCCCAGACTGCTGAAAATTAAACAGCATGGACGTTCCCTCTACATCCCATCCTGAGCAACCACGCTCAAGAATACTGTCCCAAGGATTAATCGCCTGCATTAGGCTTTACCAATACTGCCTGTCTCCGCTTTTACCTAGATCATGCCGCTTCTACCCAAGTTGTTCCAGCTATGCGCTGGAGGCTCTAAAAAGTTATGGCTTAGGTAAAGGCGGCTGGATGGCGCTCCGAAGAGTTCTTTGCTGTCATCCTTTTCATCCTGGAGGATACGACCCTGTCCCTGACAAGCACACCGAACCCACTAAATCTTCAAACCTCTGACCCGGCCTGTAATCACTATGGAGAAACAAACCCTTCTAGCAATCGCTCTGTCGGCTGCTGTGCTGATTGGCTGGCAGTTCCTTTTTCCACCACCGCCACCAACTTCTATAACGGCACCAAGTGCTACTAAGGTATCTCCAACCGCAGCGTTAAAAGAGAACGAATCGGCTGTTTCTGAAAACTCTGTTTCTCCTCTGAGTGCTAGTCTACAAAATGTGGATGAAAGCCAACCCGCTAAACAAGTTTTTGTTGAAACCCCACTTTATCGGTTGACATTTAATACTAAAGGTGCTGTTGCGGAGAGTCTGCTGCTTCAGGAGTATCAACACAACAAGGGACGACTGACCATCAGCACATGGTTTCCCTACCTCACATCATTCTTAGGCGCTAGCAACGAAGAGATCGTCACAGAGGGAAATAAGGTTAATATGTTCGCCAATGATCTCGACAACGTGCATCAATTTGCTGTCGAGCTAGAAGAAGATCCTCAGCTTTCTGCCCGAATCCAACGTACTGTTTTTTCTGAATCACAGGAAGATCTATTTCTTGAAGAAGGGACAGCCTCCCTACAGTTCGTCTCTCCTGTTGTTGACGGACTCCAGTTGATCAAGACCTTCGAGTTCTTTGCTGATTCCTTCCAGATAGGCTATCGGGTACAGGTAATCAACCGCTCTCAGGAAGCAAGGTCTTTACGGATTCGACACGTCTTTGGGGAAGGCCGAGTTCAGAATGATGACTATCAACAACAAGGGGCTCACACCGGGCCGGTATACTTTGTTGAAGAAAGCGTGGAGACTGAAACAAACAGTGATGTCCAAAAAGAGTTTCAAGTGGCAAACGCTGAGTGGTTTGGAGTCGAAGATCAGTTCTTCCTAAATGCAGTTCGGGCTGAATCACCAATCCGTTTCGCCTACTTCCGTTCTACCGCTGCTCTGGTGGATCAACGGTCTATGCTGCGCCCGTACTTTGGAGCACGCTTACCTTTGGTGAGCCTACAGCCAGATCGACAGATTGAATCAAAATTTCGCACCTACTTTGGGCCAAAGTTAGAAGACGAAATGCTAAAATTTGGTCACAATCTGCGTGAATCAAATGCCATGTTTTTAGAAACGCTGGCGGCACCACTGCTAACACTGTTGCACTGGATCTTCAGCTATGTTGGTAACTATGGAATCGCCATCATCATCCTGACCATCATCGTTCGATTGCTTCTGTTCCCATTAACTTACAAGGGAATGAAGGGGATGAAGCGCATGCAGCAGCTGGCTCCACGAATGAAAAAAATTCAGGAGAAGTACAAGGATAACCGAGAAAAATTGAACCAAGAAATGATGGAATTGTACCGCAAGAACAAAGTCAACCCACTCGGGGGCTGCTTGCCGCTACTTCTACAAATTCCTGTCTTCATCGCTCTATATAGCGCTCTCTCTGGTGCTGTTGAACTGCGTCATGCGCCCTTCATGCTCTGGCTCTCAGACATGTCTGCTCCTGACGGTCTTGGAATCACACCAATTCTAATGGGAGTGAGTCTCTACTTCCAACAAAAACTGACTCCCACAGCTGCTACGATGGACCCCATGCAGGCGAAAATCATGCAGTATCTCCCGCTAGTGTTCACTATTTTTACTTTCACTTTCCCTGCTGGGCTAACACTCTACTGGTTGACCAGTAACTTGCTTTCCATTGCGCAACAGCAACTGCTCAATCGAATCAAGACCCCAGAACTTCGGGACTAGCAGGCCTCCGGCATGCTTCAATTCCTCACTCCTTTGTGGCTGCTGGCTCTCCCAACAGTCATTCTACCTTGGCTTTGGCCGCTGCTGAAACCAAGGACGCGCCAGCCTCAGCCTTTCTCCGCTTTTTTCCTGCTGCCTCCAGAAACATTGCGGCAGCAACTTAGATTTTCTCGCGAAGATTTTTGGATCAAAATTCTGCGCAGTCTATTGGTACTACTCGCTGTACTTTTGCTAGCACGCCCTTACTGGGTGGAGAAATTTCTTCCGTTAGAACTATGGGTCGTTGATGACAGTGCCAGCTTGACGACTCAGCCTTCAATACAGTCCAATCTACCAGCGGGAATACAACCTCTTCTGCTTTCAGAATTATTTCCACCTCCACCAAAAGCCCCAGTACAAACCAAGTTTCCTGGAAGCTTTTTTGCTGGCACACCCAATCTGGGAGAGATCGGACAAGCCATCATGAAATCGCGACCAGAAACGGAACGCAATCGTCGACTGATTGTCAACTTGGTATCTGATTTTCAGCGTTCCCAGTATTGGCCCTATGCTCCCGTTGCACTACCAATTGAGTGGCGTTTTGAAAGACCACAAGGGCTACAATCCACACCTAATTTAGGAATGCGGAAGCTCCGTGTAAGAACAGAAGGGAAGCTAAGCGCGGTCCTTGAGGTAGAACTCTTTGGGGAACAACCACAGCCTACAGAAGTACGCATCACTGTGGAGCAAGGATCTCAAAAGTTGCATGAGTCAGTCATCAGTTGGAAAGGTACATCAGAGCGTCAGCGATTAGAACTAAGTCCTGAATATGAGCATCACGCACCTTTACAGATATTGATTGAACCTCAGCTACCAGATCCTGACTATGACAATCACTATTACTTTCAATCTTCGCGAGGAGATGATCTACGGGTGGGGTTGCTAAGTACTGAGGGAGTTTCTGCACTTTACCGGTACGGACTGCATCCATTGAAATCGGCACTGAATGCCAATGACTTCTTCTCTTTCCTATTCAGCAATCCAGAAACTCTGAAGGCGGCAAATCCTGATCTTGTGATTCTACTGGCTGATGATCCAAGAAGATTTGAAGACATCTACCCCGAAACTCCGATCCGTCTGTTCGTACCAACTCGTCCAGCAGACTGGAGCAACTTAGCAACAGACAATCATAGCCTGTTACCTAAAGAGCAACTCGCTCTTGACTGGAGAAAAGCCAACCTCGGGCCTGAGTGGTTGATTGAACAATCCATACAGGGCCTGCATCAAGCGACTGCTCAACAACTTTGGCTGTTGGATACTGGCGTCTCAAATGCTTGGGGGCCTCTCTATCAGCAGCAAAGCTTCGTAGACCAGCTTCGTGACTGGCTGAGTTATCTCTGGCAAAAACACCCGAGGCGTCAGTTGGGGAGCTTGAAGGTAGGTCAACAGGTTGTGGGAGTCACACCTGGATGGCGATGGCCGGGACACTACGAACTAAAAGCCGATAATCTTACACTAGCCTTCGCAGTCAACTTGGCTGAACAGGAAAGTCTACCAGCGCTGATGACCGAAGAGGCACTGGAACAGATGCAGAGTTTTTTCACTGACCAGGCAGTATTTCTAAATCGCCAGCAGGCCGCTAGTGACACTCTGCAAGACTGGCTGCGTTGGTTGCTTTTGCTGCTGTTGTTATTGGAAGTGCTTTGGGTACTGAAACGATTCTTGAAACCGGGGACATCTACAAACTGATTGTCTTCCCACTTTTCCTAGAAAATTCCAGTGATTTGTAGGTCTTAATCAGGCATCACATTACGAATGACATCCTGCTCACTAGCGGGCAACAAGAAGATACTTTCAATGTCCTGGATCATATGCTTGGGTACCGCCTGAGAGATATGATAATTTCCTTTTCGTCCAAGAACGACATCTAGAAAACGCGTCATCAGCTCTTTGGGGGACATAAACATACCATCTGAAAATCGCAGATGACGCTGCTTATCTCTTGGCACAATGAAATCCCCACGATCTTCGCTGTATTCGAGTTCTATCCCACTGGCGTTGAAAAAACCATAAGCCAGCACCTTTGCTTCAGCAACTCCCTTGAGGAACTCCCAGAGCGTGTCCGCATCATTTAGCAGAGTATCCATCATCTTGCTTTCCGATGCTGGTTCCTCTGAATCAAAATCTCGACCGACTCGTTCCACATAGCCACTGAATGTATGAGATTTCTCCAAGACTTCTAGGATCATTCTGGCCTGCCGTGAACGCAAGGTGAGGATATTGCGCTTCAGTATGCCCATCACATCCGACTCATAAGGCGCAAATCGGCCACGATTTTCTTCTCGAGATTGTCCAAGCTTACTGATCATTTTCGAAGCACTGGGCTGACTTGGATCCGCTTTTAGTTGGGCCTTTTTCACTGGTGCTGGTGCTCGTGCATCTGTCTCAGTCACAGGTGCTTGGGATGCCAGAGTGGCCAAGCGTAATTGAACCGGCTCCATGATTTCCTTCATCTCCCTGCCGAAAATCTGCTGCTGCTGTTGTTGTGGATCCAGTAACTGTTCAATCATCCATACCAGATCGTTCCCTCCGCGCCAGCTATCTTGCAGATGCTGCTGAAGAATTGCGGCTCTACCAGCATAGATGCGCTGCATCTCCTTTACTTCTCCTGCTGCATCACTTTCTGCAGAGCCAAATCCTTTGGGAAAGAAACTTCCTGCCTGTTGTAAGCTAGTCACAATCGACTGGAAGAGTTCATAGACGTTGCCCAGAGAAAAAGCCGCTCCTGAGAGAGCATCTCGCTCATCGTAGGCCTGATTGAGAATCTGATAGACTTGTAGAGAGGGCATCTCCGGTTCAGCATCCAAACGCTCAATTGCTTTATTGAGCTGTCGAGCATAACTACCCATCGTATCTCGACCATCACGCATCAGGCGCAACGCACTCAGGATGCCCTCCTCGACCTGAAGATGAAACAACCTCCGACCTTCCATGGATGTCTGTAGTTGCCAAGTTACTTTCTCTGTAGAGTGGGCAATTCGGTCTCCTCTTTCTAACAATCCACTAACCGCTTTCAGCGCCCTAGCAAGAAACAATGCGGAGACAGTGTGTGGTCGGCAGGAATCATATACCTTCCCGAACGCCAGAGAGAGATTGAAAAGAATGCTCTGCACCTGTCGCAATGTCTGCCCAACAGTGTTCAAATTGGTGGAGACAAAGTGAATGAATGTCATGTCAGAGATGCATTTTTCTCTGAACTCTTTCAGCAATTGTGGGCCGTTGCCTGGTGATTCCTTAAAGCTCTGCTGGAGGTACTTGAGGTGCTTTTCCACAAAACGAAATGGCTCCAGTGGAACGTGGAGATCCTGCAACTTCAGCATCAGATCAACACAAATTTGCTCAAATTCTGCACGCTGTTCGACGGGAATTTGTTGAACACTAGAATGATACTGGTCAATGCGTGTTTGAATATGTTCTAGGCGTTGATAAACTGTATTTAGGGTGCGCTCTGGTTCTTTGACCTGAGGCTGCTTAAGAAAGGCCCACAGAATTTGATCCTGAACCGTCAGCAGTTTCTGAACATGATTGAAAAAGAGATAGATGATCTGTAGTTCAGCGGCCTGCAGACGGTAGTTAAGATCCTTAAATTGAGGCGAGGTAAGAAGTTTTTGTGCAAGGGGCTCGAAGGATTTGATCTGCTCCTGGACGAACTGTTGCTGCTCAGATGACATACGAATTTCTTCTGGCAACAGAGGCCAACGTTGCTGTTCCGCAGCTTTCGCCAAGGCCCGCACTCCTTGCCAAGCAATTTGGACAGCATCCGCAATCCGCAATCCCTTTGGTTCTGTCAGATAGAAACCATACTCAAGGCAGAGGTGAACACAATGACAAAGATGAACGATGCGCTCACTCATGCCCATGAATAACGTTGCTTGCCTTTGGAAAATCTCGTTTGAGCGACACTTCTGCGTCAACTCGGAATTCAATTGATTAATTTCCTGTAGGGTCGCTACAATATTTTTTTGATCTTCTGAGCGGATGAACCAAAGATTTTCCTTGGTGAAAACTGTTTTGATGAACTGCTGAATTTCCTGAGTTTCCCGCTGCGAGCGCCGAAGTTGGGGAACACTGCTGCTGCGTTGGGTTTTCAGGGAAGACTGCTTCTGACGAAGGCTCGCGGCTACTTGTTCGCTAGACAAAGCACTCCTATTTCAACTGAGGGAAGCAATTAAGTTCGATCGATCACCGCTCTTTCTACGGGGCTTCTAAGCTCCACGAACCAACCAGACTGGCAGAGGCAGCGAACGAATCATGCAAAATCGATTTAGGATTCTCGACGCTATCGCAAAACCACACGACATTCAAACTCTCAATACTCAAGAATTAAAGCAACTATCAGAAGACTGTAGGCAACGCATCATCGAGGTCACTAGCAAAAAGGGTGGACACCTTGCTTCCTCCCTTGGAGCCGTAGAGATTGCAGTAGCACTTTTCAAAGTGTTCGATTTTCGTCGAGATCGAGTTGTCTGGGATGTAGGACACCAAGCTTACGCTCACAAGTTACTCAGTGGACGCAACGAGTACTTCGGCACACTGGCTCAATATGGTGGCATCAAGAAATTCTTGAGTCGTGACGAGAGTTCCTACGACCACTTTGGAGCTGGCCATGCCTCCACATCGATCTCAGCTGCACTGGGAATGGCGTTCAGTCGAGACTTGCAACAGCAGGCCCACTACGTGGTTGCGGTCATTGGGGATGGTGCAATGACCGGAGGACTAGCCTTCGAAGCATTGAACCACAATGGTTTTGCTGGAAAGAATATGATCCTGATTGTCAATGACAACGGCATGAGCATTGATCCAAATGTTGGTGCTCTCTCCAAAATGATCACACGAGTCATTTCTTCACCTTCCTACAATTGGCTTCGGGATGAAACCCGAGAATGGGCCTCAAGAGTTCCTTTCTCGGAACCACTCCAACATGCCCTGCAAAAGATCAATACCTCTCTTAAGACCTTCCTCTTGCCAGGCATGCTTTTTGAGCAACTGGGCTGGCGCTATTTTGGACCAATCGACGGCCACAGTGTTGGAGAGTTGGTCGAGTTACTCTCCCATGTCAAAGACCTGGATGGACCAATTGTCATCCACGCGCTGACACAGAAGGGCAAGGGCTACTCTTTCGCAGAAGAAGACGCTTTTACCTACCATGGTGTGAGCCCTTTCGAACCAGAAACAGGCAACTTCGTCAAGAAATCCGGCAGTGGAATCCAACACATAAGCTACTCCAAGGTATTTGCTGAGAAGTTGGGAGATTTGATGGAAGC
>DPLM01000221.1 GCA_003541985.1 Deltaproteobacteria bacterium
TGATCTTCGAAGATAATAATAATTAAGGGTGCAACCCACACAAGTAACTGAGGAATCTCATGAAGAAACTGCTTAATGACCCATATAAATATGTTGATGAAATGTTAGTGGGAATGTGCGCTGCCCACCCTGAAATATACAGACAGGCTGGTGAGGGGGGACGCGTCATTACAAGGGCTGGATCACAAAGACGGGGTAAGGTTGGTTTAGTCTCAGGAGGTGGTTCTGGACATCTGCCTGTGTTTACAGGCTATGTGGGTCCAGGACTTTTAGATGCTTGTGCAATCGGGGATGTGTTTGCTTCGCCCTCGGTCGAGCAGATGTCTGAGGCGATGAAAGTTGCTCATGCAGGAGCTGGGGTGTTACGTCTCTACGGTAATTATGGGGGAGACGTAATGAACTTCGATATGGCGGGAGAACAGTTGGAAATGGAAGATGATATCCAATCCACAACTGTTTTGTTAGCTGACGATGTGTCCTCAGCACCTCCGGAAGAGGCAGAGAAACGTAGAGGTGTTGCTGGAATGGTCTACGCTTTCAAAATTGCGGGGGCGGCGGCTGAACAAATGCTGTCGCTGGAAGAAGTGACACGGATTGCTCAAGAAACTGCCGATTCATGTCGTAGCGTTGGAGCTGCTTTGACTCCTTGCACGATCCCTCAGGCAGGAAAAGCAACATTTGAGATTGCTGAAGATGAGATGGAGATGGGTATGGGCATTCACGGTGAACCTGGGGTATGGAGAGACAAGCTCAAACCTGCGGATGATATTGCTCATGAGATGGTTGATCGATTAATTGCGGATAGGGCAATTGGTTCAGCTGATCGGCTTTCAATAATGGTAAACAGTTTGGGTGCAACTCCTCCAGAGGAACTTTACATCCTGTACAGGATTGTCAAAAAACGGATTGAAGACCTAGGGGCTACCATCGTAATGCCGCTTGTGGGGCGCTACGCAACTTCGATGGAAATGTCGGGAGTGTCAATGACATTCTGCTTCTTAAATCCGGAGAGGGAGGTTTTGCTTCAAGCGCCTGCCCGGTGTGCTTTTTGGCAGGTGGGATAATGAAAGTTTCGTGGTTGCAAGACCAACTACCTCAGTTGGCTGAACACCTGGAGTCAAGTTCTGAGGAACTTAATGGCCTGGATGCCAAGCTTGGTGATGGAGACCTCGGGGTGACAATGGTTCGTGGTAGTCGACAACTTCTGGAGATTCGAGAGGAATTGCCAGATGATTGGGGCATGGCGCTGCTAAAGTGTGCCCAGGCCTTTACAAAAACCAGTGGTTCAAGTTACGGGACCATTCTTGCTACGGGTTTGATGGCGATGGCCAAGCAGAAAAAGGGACAGGCTGAAATAGAACCTTCCGAGTGGGCTGATTTACTCAAAGCAGCACTTGAGGCAATGCAAAAGCGTGGAAAAGCTGAGTTGGGTCAGAAGACTGTTTTGGACCCACTCTCGGCAACACAGAAGAAATTGGAAAGTAACCCCAATTCAAGCTTGTCCGATCTGATCAAGGTGGTTCAGCAAACAATAGATGACTTCAGGGATAAGCCCTGCCAAATTGGCAGAGCACGTATTTTTCAGGAAAAGTCAATTGGTTTGGATGATCCAGGAATGGTAGCATTCAAACGGCTTCTTGAGGGCCTTACTCACGTATAAGTAATGTAAAATTTTAAGAGAAGATTAATTAAGCAGAGGACAATGTCGCTTAAAGCAGAATCAGTTTCACCTGACTGGTTCAAACACAAGAGAGCTGATAAAAATCTAATCGTTAACCCGGTGATACCCTGGTTAATGATCGGATTCCCAGTGTTGATTCTGATCGCTATCGTGATTTATCCAACCATCTGGATGGGATATCACGCTTTTCAGAATACCAACATGATGAAACTATTTTATCAGGATTGGGAGTATATAGGGTGGCAGAACTTTGCAACGGTGCTCAGTGACGATCGCATGTGGGATAGTGTTGGTCGATTGATACAATATCTTGTTTTTGGGGCCTGTCTAGAAGTACTGCTTGGGACCATCTTAGCGCTGACACTCTTTGAATTAGTTAAATCCCAATTGACTAGGGTGGTCGTCCTTATTTTACTTGTCCTACCAATGATGCTTCCTCCTTCAATTGTAGCGACTCTTTGGAAATTTTTGCTCCAAGCATACAACGGTGCTGTTAATCATCTTCTTATAAAAATTGGAATTTTGGGACCTATGGAGCGCATCGAATGGCTGGATGCAAGCTTGTCTCTCTGGTCTCTAACAATGGTTGATGTCTGGCAATGGACGGCGCTTCCCTTACTAATCGTTTATAGTGGTCGTGTGTCTTTGCCCCCTGCGATCTATGAAGCCGCCAAAGTGGATGGCGCATCACAGTTTATGGTACTACGCAGATTAACGCTACCACTACTCAAAGAAATAATAGCAATTGCCTTTATTATCCGTTTCATGGATGCCTACAAATTTGTAGACAAGGTTTATGTGATGACTTCCGGAGGACCAGCGCAGTCTTCGGAACTGCCCGTCTTCATTGCTTTCCAAAAAGGAATACGTGAAGTTGAAATTGGCGAAGCTGCAGCGTATGCCTGGATCATCTTTGCTGTGGCAATGGTGTTGATAACTTTGTTTCTTAAATACCTGAAAAAAGTCTTGAAGGCTCAAGCCTTCGCTTAAGGAATCAAATGGATTCTGCAACCAACCGATTGATTCGTTATCTGTTTTTGTCTTTTTTGGCTATTTGGCTCGTTTTCACTATTTTCCCACTTTATTTTCAGTTCATTACATCTCTAAAGCCAGTTGCTGAAATCAACTCAATGGTCCCCACTTTCTGGCCTGAAACAATGCGACCTGAAAATTATGCAGGGATCTTCGCTGATCCGGGCTCGCTGAAGTCCTTGATTGATAGTCTAATTGTTTCTATAGCCAACACAATTCTATCTTTGTTTCTTGGAACCCTTGCTGGCTATGCGCTTGCTCGCTTCATCCGAGGATTTGCTGGCGAAAATATTGCGATGTGGATTCTTTCCAATCGGATGTTCCCCCCAGTAGCCGTCATCATCCCAATGTTTTTTCTTTTTGATGCAACTCCATGGGGGACAGATAGCTACTTTAGTCTGATAACTTTATATTTGGTTTTTAACCTTCCCTTAGCCACGTGGCTGATGATGGTCTTTTTTCGGGATGCTCCGCGAGAATTGGAAGAAGCAGCTTATTTGGATGGTTTCACCCCTTTACAAACATTTTTTAAAGTCACCCTGCCATTAGTATTTCCAGGTATGGTTTCAGTCGCAATGCTTTGCTGGATTTTTGCGTGGAATGAGTATCTTTTTGCGAATTTATTGACCGGGACAACCGTTAAAACATTCCCAGTACATATTCCATCATTTACCTCAGGCAGTCAAACTTTGTGGAATCTGGTCATGGCATTCTCCATGGTGGCAATGCTTCCCCCAGTTTTACTTTTTATCTTTCTACGTCGATACATGGTGCGTGGTTTGTCCTTGGGTGTGGTGAAGGGATAAAAAATGGCTGAGCTAGAACTCCAATCCATCTGCAAAGCGTTTCAACATCCTGTTTTGGATCGGCTGTCCTTGAAGGTTCCACAAGGAGAGTTTTTTGTAATCGTTGGTCCCTCTGGAATTGGAAAAACCACTCTTCTTCGTTGTATCGCTGGCCTAGAAAATTTAGACGGAGGAAAAATTCTTTTCGATGGGCACGATGTGACCAATGTGCCACCCTACCAAAGAGGTGCAGCAATGACTTTTGAAAGCTATGCTCTCTACCCGCACAAAACGGTTTTTGAAAACATTGCCAGTCCCCTTGTCGCTGCGAAAATGGAGGTTTCTGAGATCCGTAGACGAGTGGGGGTTGTGACCGAGCTTCTTCAAATCCCCCACCTTCTAGAAAGGAAACCCCACGAGATTTCAGGTGGTCAAAAACAGAGAACAGCATTAGGCAGAACTTT
>DPLM01000404.1 GCA_003541985.1 Deltaproteobacteria bacterium
ATCTTGTACGACACTTCAAACATCATGCGAAACTACGCGACGGATGAGTACATTTCTGCAACGTTGGCTCTCTACCTGGACATCTTGAACCTCTTCACTGCCCTATTGAGCATTCTGGGACTTTCCAGAGACTAATAGAATTGCATGCGATGGTTGTTCTGGGGAATTCTGTTAATCGGATTACCCCTTGGCGCATTAGGTGGGGTATATACGATCTTGATCCCTATGGTCAGGGAGTCTGTAGCCGAGTTTGAAACTGCCATCGCCCGCTCTCCCTCTAACACCGTTTTGTATGATCGAAACGGTGTTCCCTTCAATACTCTCCGCGGTCTTGAAAATCGAATTCAGGTTTCAGGCAGCTATCCAGCACACGTCCTTCGGCTGAGTATTCTTGCAGCTGAAGACTCACGTTTTTTTCAACATCTAGGAATTGATCCCATCCGCATTTTAGGTGCGCTTTGGGTCAATCTGCGTAGTGGTGACTACAGACAGGGGGCAAGTACCTTGACACAGCAGATGATCAAATTGATGCTACTGACTCCCGAAAAAACCTTGGAAAGAAAAGTTCGCGAGGCACTGCTAGCACTTGCTTTGGAGCAAAGACTCACAAAAGCTCAAATTCTTGAAAATTATTTGAATACGATCTACTTGGGACATGGAAACTATGGAGTGGAGCAGGCCTCCCAAGTTTACTTTAATAAGTCCTCGTCAGAATTAACCCTCTCCGAATCTTCATTATTGGCAGGAATCATTCGTCGTCCCGAATTTTATCTAAAAATCCCTACCAATGCTTCTGCCGAAGGAGAGTTCTATCCATCTGAATGGTTGGAATCTGCGCGTGACCGCCAACTGCAGGTATTGCGGCAGTTGGAGCGCTTGAACTGGCTACCTGGAGAACAAATTGAAGAGGCTAGGCGAGAACCTCTTGATATTCGTCTACCTAAATCCCAGGGAAGTGGGGCCTATTTTGCGCAGCAAGTCGTCTCGGAGATGCAGAACACTCATCAGTTGCCGTTTGTATACGGAGGTGGCTATCGAGTCTACACGACATTGGATACAGAATTACAGCAACAAGCAGAATCGACAGTCGCTAATAGTTTTTCTCAGAAGCGCAAGGAACAGGTAGCATTACTCAGTATTGATCCTACGAGTGGAGAGGTCAGATCCTTGGTAGGAGGAAGAGATTTTCGCAAATCCCAGTTTAATCGAGCAGTTCAAGCTGAGCGTCAGCCTGGCTCAGCAATCAAACCATTAGTTTACGCACTAGCTTTAGAGGAGGGGTTGAGTCCAGCATCCGTCTGGCGGGATGAGCCATTGAGTTTAGAGTGGGAGGACGAAGAAGGATTCATGAACCTGTATGCTCCAGGGAATTATGATGGGAAATTCGGCTTGGAACGGGAACTCACAGGTTCTACCGGAGTTCTTTATGCAGCAGATACGATGACTTTGGCCAAAGCATTGGAAATGTCCATCAACACCGTCGCAGTGCAGGTTCTTCAGCGTACTGATCACAAGAATTTTAAAGAATTTGCTAGAAAACTACAGATTGAGATCAATTCAACAGTTGGGCTTTGTGCAGCTTTGGGATGTGCCGAAACTAATCTCCTGCAACTCGTTGCCGCCTATCAGCCATTTCTGGATGAGGGGCGTTTCTGGCGACCTAGTTTCATAAAAAAAATTGAAGACAATGAAGGTCGTGTGCTCTATAAACGACCGAACCCCGTGTCTACTCAGGTAATGAATAATTGGACGGCATTTCAAATGCGAAGCATGCTTAATGGTGTTGTTCTTTATGGAACGGGACGCAACGCAAACTGGTCTGGATCTCCAAGTGATATTGGAGGAAAAACGGGAACAACTTCTGAATACAGAGACGCTTGGTTTATAGGCTTTGTTCCAGGACTCATAACAGGGGTCTGGATGGGGTATGATGATAATCGACCTATGTTGAAGGTCACCGGTGGAAGTGTGCCAGCTCGTCTATGGCATGATTACATGCAAACTGCCTGGAAAAAATTTGAGAACTTTCGACCTCCGGATGATCCAGAACATGTTTTGCTACCAACCTGTACGATCAACGGCGATCTGGCAGACAGTACTTGTCCGGATGTGGATCTTTATCCATATCGCATGAATGATCCTCTCTTGGTTGGTAAACCCTTGATGGAGGATGGACTCAGAGAAATCCCTATTTCAAACTGGGATACCTCCCGCAATAACCGCATACCCCTACCTTAACTGAGGTTGGCTGGTGTAAAATGGCATTGTGAGTGCCGACTCGTTACATCTGTTTCTTTAATTCAAAGTGAAATACACTATGAAAAGTGGCAGAAAGGGCCTAATCCTTTCCGGAGGAAGCGGGACCAGGCTTTATCCTATGACTCAAGCTGTCTCCAAACAACTTCTGCCAGTTTACGATAAACCAATGATCTATTATCCGTTGAGTACATTGATGCTCACTGGAATTAGAGAAATATTGCTTATTTCTACCCCGCAACATACGCACTTGTTTCAGGAATTGCTTGGAGATGGTTCCCAATGGGGAATCTCCATTCAATATATCGTTCAACCCTCACCAGATGGACTAGCTCAGGCGTTTCTTCTAGGGGAATCCTTCATCAATGGGCATCCCAGTACATTGATTCTTGGTGATAATCTGTTTTATGGACATGATCTAGTCACACAACTCCAAAGTGCTCATTCTCAATCATTCGGTGCAACAATCTTTGCCTACCAAGTCCAAGATCCTGAACGCTATGGAGTTGTTGAATTTAATGAAAAAAAGCAAGTCATAAGCTTGGAGGAGAAGCCTAAGATACCGCGCAGTCACTATGCAGTGACTGGATTATACTTCTATGATAGCCAGGTGTGCGATTTTGCAGCAGAGCTTCAACCTTCAGCCCGCGGAGAATTGGAAATCACCGATTTGAACCGGCTTTACCTTGACCAAGGGGAACTCCAAGTAGAACTGATGGGGCGCGGCTTCGCTTGGCTAGATACAGGTACTCAGGACAGCCTGTTGGAAGCCTCAGGATTTGTTGCTACACTGCAGAAGCGACAGGGCTTGATGTTAGCCTGCCCAGAAGAAATTGCCTATCGCAAGGGCTGGATTAACGCAGAGAAAGTCCAACAACTTGCGGAACCCTTGGTGAAAAACGCATATGGACAGTACCTGCTCCGATTGTTTGAGGAGTCAGTAAATGCCCTTTGAGCGAGTGACTCCTACAACCTTGACAGATGTTCTACTGCTTGAACCTAAGGTTTTCTGTGATGAGCGTGGATTTTTTCTGGAGAGTTTTAATCAGCAGGATTTTGAGAAAGCGATTGGAAGATCAGTAATTTTTGTGCAAGACAACCACAGTCGCTCTCAAAAAGGTGTTCTCAGAGGTTTGCATTATCAGATCAAGCACCCCCAAGGGAAAATCGTTAGAGTGACACAGGGAGAGATCTTTGACGTAGTAGTAGATCTCCGACGTTCCTCCCCTTCTTTTGGTCAGCACACATCTGTACTACTGAATGCTGTAAATCATCACCAACTTTGGATTCCTCCTGGTTTTGCACATGGGTTTCTTGTCCTAAGTGAAACCACAGAATTCCTTTACAAGACTACGGATTACTGGTATCCAAAACATGAACGGACTTTGCTTTGGAATGATTCAGATTTGTCGATTGAGTGGCCGCATGTAAATCCTCAACTTTCGACAAAAGACCAGCAGGG
>DPLM01000110.1 GCA_003541985.1 Deltaproteobacteria bacterium
TGTAAACTGCTTCTCTACTATTTTCTGTCGCAAAATGCCTAATGCTTTTTTTGAAGAAATGAACTAACTGTATTCCGCATTGCTACAGGACTGACCTGTCTTTGTAAGCAAGCAGCTACCAATATAAGTTTCACCTGATTCATAAACTATGGAAGACCTTAAGCATTTCTTCTTTCGCAACGCTAGGCACTCTCTGGATCATCTCTTCATGTTGATCTTCCCCACTGTGGCTGCGCTGGTATTCAACGAGTAGTGTGAGTTGGGGTATTCAGAACTGATTCCATGCGAAACTCCAAGACTGGCCGCCAGCGTATTTGCCTTCCCTGCAGGCTGGCAGACCGCTGGAGTCGAAGCAGTTGCTGGAATCTTAGCCGATCCCGAGTTAAGTTCTTGTTCCATAGGTGACTTGGCTTCTGAACTTTTTTGATGAATTTAACAGACTACATTCAGTGTTCCTTAACGTAACATCAGTAGCCCCAGATCAAGGCCCAAGGAATCAAGGAAGCTTCCACATCATTTACCAAAGATAGTTCATGAAAGCCTACCAAATTACTCAATGGGGTCAGCCCCTTGAAGAAAGAGAAGTGGAGATTCCCAAACCAGAGGGTACTGAGGTGCTGCTAAAGGTAACTGCTTGTGGGGTTTGCCACTCAGATATTCACATCTGGGATGGATTCTTTGACCTGGGTGGTGGGAAAAAAGTGACCCTGGAAGATCGTGGACTGAAGTTACCTTTTACCTTGGGACATGAGCCACTGGGGAAGGTCGCTGGGCTGGGACCGGAAGCTCTGGGAATCTCCATTGGTGAAAAACGAATCGCTTATCCCTGGATTGGATGTGGTCAATGTGATGTCTGTAAGCGGGATCAGGAACTGATCTGCATGAACCCACGCACCATTGGGACCCGCAGGAATGGTGGTTATGCGGAATACCTGATCGTACCTCATCCAAAGTACCTGGTGCCGTACGACGGTGTCGACGAAGCAGTTGCTGCCACAGCAGCCTGCTCCGGAATCACGGCCTACAGTGCCTTGCAGAAAGTAAGGTATTTACGTTCTGATGAATTCCTCTTGATTGTTGGGGCCGGCGGAGTTGGTCTTGCTGGGATTGGGATGGCCAAGGCAGTAGTCAAAGCCAAGGTCATTGTGGCAGAGCTTGATCCAGCAAAGAGAGCCGCTGCGCTTGAGGCTGGTGCAGATGTAGTTCTTGACAACTCCGATCCCTTTACAAGAGAAAAGTTGATCTCACTGACCAATGGTGGGCCAAATGCAGCCATTGATTTTGTGGGAGCCCCAACAACGGTGGCGTTTGCCTTTGATGTCATGGCTAAAGGAGCTAGTTTGGTGTTGGTTGGCTTGTACGGAGGCGCTGCGCAACTCTCTACTTCATTGTTTCCTCTAAAGGTAAACAACATACTTGGATCCTATGTAGGGACTCAACAAGATCTTATTGAGCTACTTCAGCTGATTCGCGAGGGAAAGGTAAAAACTGTGCCAATGGTGAGAAGACCTTTAAAAGAGGCCCCTCAGGCAATTCAGGAGCTACGCGAGGGTAAGGCACTTGGACGCTATGTATTGATCAATGACTAGTGGGCTGACTGATCTAACAGCAGGTATTTTGTAATTTGCTTCCACCTCATCCGTCCCAATTAACTTTCTAAGTGTAGGGGTTTGCAGTGACTCATCCGAAGATTGGCTTTGTAGGGCTTGGGCAAATGGGTGGTGGTATGGCATCCAACCTCACCGCTGCTGGTCGGGCTCTCTACGTTCATGACAATTCTTCTACTGCAAAGGCAGGCTTCAACAACACCAAGGCTATTTGTTGCCAAAATCTCAATGAAATTGTGCCAGCTTGCTCTCTTGTTTTCCTGTGCTTACCATCCGCTAAAGAAGTTGGTGAAGTTCTTTTCGGACCAAACGGATTGGTGGACAAATCCCCTACGAAGCTTTCTATTATCGACACTTCGACCCTCGAACGAAGTGAGGCCCTTCAGTTCCATGATGAACTTGCCCTCAAAGGAATCCAATACGCTGATTGCCCAGTATCAGGATTACCTGCACGAGCCCGTGAAGGAAAACTGACACTGATGTTTGGCGGATCACAAACTCTATTTGAGCAAGTGTCTCCGCTACTCGCATTACTTGGAAATAACATTGTCTATTGTGGGGAAGTAGGTTCTGGACAGTTAATGAAAGCTGTAAACAATATTATATACAACATCAATATTGTTGCTCTGTGCGAGATCCTACCCCTGGCTGTGGCAGGAGGAATTTCGGCTGATGCCTTGGAACAGGTGGTCACATCGGCGAGTTCTCGAAGTTTTGCAGGAGATCACTTTATTCCTCGGATGCTGGCTAGGAAATTCGATGGAGATTTCCCGTTGGCTGGAGCTTATAAAGACATTCTGAACATGCAGAAAGTAGCAACCGAAAAGCAGGCCCTAACACCGCTGATGAATGCAATGATATGTAGCTACCAGAATACAATTGCTGACGGGCTAGGAGATGAGGCCAAGAGTGCGATCATCAAGATCTACGAAAAAGTTCTTAGCGTAGAATTCAAGCGGGAGTAAGCCGAATCGACACGTGCTTTAGTTGCAAAGTTCTCTGAAAATCATGACTTCACAAATTGATTATTTGTAACTTGGTGCAAGAGATTTAAGTTACGCAATCCAAGCTTTCGAGTAGAATTTCGGAGTGCCCTTTGATGTTGGTGGAAAACATCTTATCATAACCACATACCATCGGCTCCTTCGGTAAAAGGCAAGGTGGTTGTGATGGATGATCCCAAAACAAAACTCTAGCTCACTTGAGGAATTTATCCACTACGTTGGGTGCTTCAAATTGAAGATATTCACCGAGCCACAATGAGTTACATGTACGAGCCAGGAGAATTGATCACCATGTCCTATGGTGGCTTGGAATGGAAGATTACTGTTCCCAAAGATAGTAGCATAGCAGAAGGGAGGGGGGATTCTTGCCCGTGCTGATTAAATGGCCGGATGGAAAAATCCAACCCATCGTTTCACTCCAAGCTCAGTGCAGTTGGATCATCTGAAAATTACTCACTACAACCCCTCCGGCGCTGAGAGTATTCTTCATAAATTGCGTACCCTTCAAGAAATCAAAATCACTGAAGGCAAAGATCTCCTATACTTGAGCATGTCCACAAGCTCAGCTGTTCTAAATTCTAGGCTCTAGGAAGAACCCTGAAGATCAATTTCAAAAAATTTGGAAAAAAATATCGGATTCTGCAAAAAATTGTAGAACGATTTTTAATCATCAATGATAAAAGTTTAACAATGTGGAACTACAGTGATTGGAGAAAGCAATGAGGGCTAGTTTTTTTCGAAACCTTAGCCATGTAATTCTTTTGATGGTAGTGGGATCATCTCAAGTCCAAGCCTATGACCATGAAGATTTGGATCAACTCCTGAGAACCAATCATTGTTCCGATTGTGATCTTTCGCAGGCTAATCTGATTGGCTTGAATCTACGGGGTGCAGACCTTAGCAATGCGAACTTGCAAGGAGCAAATTTACGAGGGGCCGCACTTATGTTTGCTGATCTTAGTGACGCCAATCTCGTTGGTGCCAATCTCAGTCGTGCCAACCTCTATGCGACAAATCTTTACGATGCAGATCTATATGGAGCAAATCTGTATGGAGCCCGATTCTGCAACACCGTCATGCCCGATGGCAAAACAGCAATCAAAGGTTGTTAGAAGAATTGCCAGTCCTAGATTTTTTAATTCTTGTAGACCTTGAGTTTAATCAAAACGAAGGAGAAACATAAAACT
>DPLM01000111.1:0-2093 GCA_003541985.1 Deltaproteobacteria bacterium
CCCTGTCAGAGGCCCATGCATCACACCGGTAACCATTCCTGCCATACCAACCAGAGCAAATGCTGCAGGTTCAGCCACACCATCCCAACCAGTCAATCCTAGTATTAAGCCGAAAGACATACCCACCGCACTACCCAGCACGAGGCTGGGGGCAAATACACCTCCTACCCCCCCAGAACCAAGAGTCACGCAACAGGCGATGAATTTTAACATGATGAATAACAGGACCCATTCCACAGTATGCTGGTCTATCTGCGCCAAGAACTCCTGCGTGATATTATAGCCCTCACCAAGCACTGAAGGATTCAGATATGCCATTCCCCCAATAACTGCACCCCCAAGAGCAGCCCTAGCCCAAGGACTAACTATTTTGTCAAATTTTTTTTCTGACCAACTAAGGCTTCTGGAAAATGCAATTGAGACGAGGCCTGTCAATATCCCGAGCAAAACACACGCAACCAAGGAAGTAGGGTCGAAAAACTCAAACTCGTGCGTGAATGTAATCTTATTGCCCATCAGGACACGGCTGAACTCTGTCGCAGTCACCGCAGCGATGATCGAGGGCAATACAGTCAATACCGACCATTCCCCAAGAATGATCTCTAATGTAAAAATTAGGCCCGTCAAGGGCGCATTGAATATCGCAGCAACCGCACCTGCCACTCCGTAGCCAAGTAGTAGTTTGCTGCGGCGCTCATTTGTGTTCAACCAGCGAGCAATCACAGCCCCCCAAGCAGCCCCAATACAAACTGTGGGACCTTCAAGTCCAGCGGAATTCCCGGTCCCAACAGTTAATAGGCTTCCGAAAAACCGAGAAAAAATCATTCTTTTTTTCAGATTTCTCGCGTCATGCAATACAGCATGAATCACTTCAGGAACTCCATGTCCTGAAGGATCTCTCAACAAATTTCGAATCATGAAAACAGCTAAACCTGCTCCTAGCGCAGGCATCAGGATTTGTCCAATGTCAGGTAGAAATAGAATCGATTCCTGCAGGAAATGTACACCCCAGTTCAGGCTAACAGCCAAGACACCACTACCAGCTCCGATGATAAGGGCACAAAGCATCATCACAACGGTTTCGCGTGCAGAATGAGTTCGAAAATGTGATAACCTTCTCCCCTCTCCAAGGTGCGAACTCGGTAGGAGAGTTTGAAGCTTAGTGTGAAGTTTTTGTTTGAATGTAGTCCAAGAGTTCATCTTGTGCGGGTGCCTGGTGCAGAAAGTCCTCGACGCCTGCTTGCCGCAGCAGGCCAGCTATTTGTGAAAGGATCTTAAGATGGTGAGAAGATTCGGCGCTGAGCAAAAGAAAGAGTATTTTTACGGGTTGTCCGTCTGGTGCGTCCCATTCCACAGCTGTGGGAAGAAAGAACACATCTACGCGAGATTGGGATTTCGAGATGGGTATTGGATAACGAGGATGAGGAACCGCTACTCCTTTGCCTAGAGCAGTTGATGATTGGTTTTCACGCTCTAACAGGAGTGTTCCCAATTTTTTTGGGGAGATCTTATTAAGTTTTAACTGTTCAGGCAGTTGCCTTAGAACAGCATCTCGATCTTCACCCACAAGCCCATAATGAGTGCCTCCCAATCCCAAAGCAGTCATCAAATTGTCTGAGACCAGATTCCTTTTTTTTCCCAATGCAGATGAACCCAAGCGGAGATGCTTGGCTTCAGCCCAGGAAATCAGTGTAGCCTGATTAATGAGCGGCTTTCCGTTCCGGATCGTACAAGGGAATTCCCCTTGCTGAATCCAGCGACGAATCGTTGTTTCTGGGACCCGGAGTAAATTAACCACCTCCGGGATGGTAAGCATCTGAGCCATGGTCTTTAACTAAATGAAAATCTTCTGCAAATTAATTTTCAAATAGTAACTATTTTTCCTGTTTGCTGAAAACGAAAAATCAATGATCAGAATTTTTAGCAAAGTTCAAATGGCTTTCAAGATCATTAGATTTGCTAGTACCAACCTTGCAGCCATGGACCAAATTTGTCATGATTCATAGATTGATTTCAAGCTACTTCCCTAAACTTTTAATTTCCCTTGAATTTTTCATGCCTACACCATCCAGCTTGCTCAAAGAAACAAATCA
>DPLM01000111.1:2450-6554 GCA_003541985.1 Deltaproteobacteria bacterium
ACCGCCACATTGGGCCCAACCAAGCTCAGCAACAAGCAATGCTCCAATTCCTTGCATTACAATCTCTTGAGGATTTGCTAGAAAAAACCGTTCCTCATAACATTCTGCAGCAGCAAAGTAAGCTTGAACTAAAACCTGCAAGCGAAGAGCAGGCGCTGAATGAGTTGAAATTAATGATGGAGGCCAACCAACTTTGGCAGAGTTTCCTTGGTCAAGGCTACTATGGAACACACCTACCCGCAGTAATTCGTCGGAACTTGTTGGAAAATCCTGGATGGTACACCGCTTACACCCCCTACCAGGCGGAGATTGCCCAAGGAAGACTGGAAGCCCTGCTCAATTTTCAGCAGATGGTCTTGGATCTCACAGCAATGGAGGTAGCCAATGCCTCACTGCTGGATGAAGCAACTGCAGCTGCCGAAGCGATGACACTATGTAAACGCCACTCCAAGAAAAAAAGTAACCAGTTTTTTGTCGATTGCAATGTGCACTTACAGACCCTCGATCTTCTTCAGACCCGAGCAAAGCCGATGAACATTCACTTGGTGGTTGGAGATCCATTAAAAATACCAAGTGGGGACTATTTTGGAGCCTTATTGCAGTATCCCAATACATTTGGGGCATTAACTAATTGGTCAGAATGGATCGAGGCCATGCACCAGCAAGAAGTTGTGATCGCTGTGGCTTCGGACTTGCTCAGTCTAACGCTCCTGAAACCTCCAGGAGAAATGGGTGCTGATATCGTCTTTGGCAGTGCCCAACGGTTTGGGGTACCCATGGGATACGGCGGACCCCATGCTGCCTTTCTGGCAACTCGTGACACCCTGAAAAGATCTTTGCCCGGAAGATTGATTGGTGTTTCTCAAGATCGACAGGGTCAGCTTGCCTTACGCATGGCTTTGCAGACCCGCGAACAGCACATCCGCCGCGAAAAGGCCACCAGCAATATCTGTACAGCACAAGTTCTGCTCGCTGTCATCGCAGCTTTTTATGCAATTTATCATGGCCCCGAGGGCCTCAAAAAAATCGCGCGGAGAACTCATACACTTACTGTACTACTTCGAGAAGGTCTAGATCAGGGAGGCTTTGTATCGAATGATCATTTTTTTGATACTCTTTGCATCGATACCAAAACACAACAGCCAGAAATTCTTAAAAGGGCACATGAAGCTAAGATAAATCTTCGTCTGGTCGATGCCAGCCACCTCGGAGTCAGTCTTGACGAAACGACGACTCCAGAAGATGTCATTAAGCTTCTCAGAGTTTTTGGAGTAGAAGCGAATTTAGATGCATTACTCAGTAAAGCCAACTCTTCCGGTGTCGGCATTCCAGAAAACTTACTAAGAGAATCTGATTTCTTGAGTCATCCTGTTTTTCACCGGTACCACTCCGAAACAGAATTGATGCGCTACCTCAGGAGGCTGGAGGAGAAAGATCTGGCACTTAATCGGGCTATGATTCCGTTGGGTTCCTGCACAATGAAATTGAACGCGAGTGCTGAAATGATCCCTGTGAGCTGGGAAGGTGTGGGCGCTCTTCATCCATTTGTGCCCGTGGAGCAGGCGCAAGGAATGCAGAAAATGATTCATCAACTGGAAGATTGGCTAATCCAATTAACTGGATTTGATGCTATTTCCATGCAGCCTAATTCCGGTGCTCAGGGTGAATATGCAGGATTACTGACAATCCGCAACTATCATATTTCTCGTGGAGAAGCACATCGTCACATCTGTCTGATCCCCAACTCTGCCCATGGCACCAATCCAGCTAGTGCCCAGATGGCGGGAATGAGAGTATTAGTCGTCAACTGCGACTCCCAAGGCAATGTAGACGTCAATGATCTTCGCCAAAAAGCTGAAGCACACGCTGGCGAATTAGCGGCCTTGATGGTGACCTATCCTTCAACTCATGGGGTTTTTGAAGAAGAAATCTGCAGTATCTGTGAAACTATCCAAGGCTATGGTGGACAAGTCTACATGGACGGAGCTAACCTGAATGCACTAGTAGGTATTGCCCAACCGGGTCAATTTGGACCAGATGTGATGCACTTTAATCTGCACAAGACTTTCTGCATTCCCCATGGAGGTGGGGGCCCTGGAATGGGCCCAATTGGAGTCCGTTCTCACCTGGCACCATATCTGCCAAATCACTCCATCATAAAAGTCGCCGAAAATCGAACCGGTGGGGCTGTTTCTGCTGCGCCATGGGGAAGTCCAAGCATCCTGCCAATCTCCTGGATGTACATTCGCATGATGGGGGGAGCGAATCTGCGCACTGCCTCCCAGGTTGCTATCCTAAATGCAAACTATATGGCGGAGCGACTAAGTGGGGCTTATCCAATCCTCTATCGTGGCCGCAACGGCCGCTTAGCACATGAGTGTATCTTGGACATCCGACCACTGAAGAACAACTCCGGAATCTCCGAGGAAGACATAGCAAAGCGACTGATGGATTATGGATTTCATGCACCCACCATGTCATGGCCTGTTTCTGGAACCTTGATGATTGAGCCTACAGAAAGTGAATCCAAAGATGAGCTGGATCGTTTCTGTGATGCAATGCTCAAGATCCGAGAAGAAGTCCGCCAAGTGGAAGAGGGAAACTGGCCTTTGGAGGATAATCCCTTAGTCAATGCTCCGCACACTCAATTGAACCTAACCGCTGAGGTTTGGCCCCATCCGTACAGTCGAGAAACCGCAGCCTACCCCTTGCCAGGTATGCAGGTCCAGAAATTTTGGCCTACGGTCAATCGAATCGACAACGCCTTTGGAGACCGTAACCTGGTTTGCTCTTGCCCAACAGTGGAATCATATCGATGATGGAGGAAGCCAAATTTCAAACTGGTATTTTTGAGGAGATGCCTTTTCAGCAATATCAACAAGCTCAAGGGTTGAATCAGTCGACCCTTAAGCAGATTTTCCGTCCTGGGAACTATTATAACCCACATGGTGTCTTGATCGGAAATGCAGGCCACTGTCTTATTCTCGAACCTGAAAGATTTGAAAGGGATTATCAGCGACTTGCTCCAGGAATTTCGCTCAGAAAGTTAAAAAAACTGGAACCTGAGGCAGTTTCATGTAGTGAAAAATCTCATCCAACAATGCTACCCACCAACATTTGGGATATATTGATGAATGCGCAAAATGCGGTCAATACCCATCCTAAGGCCAGTTGGATGCTGGAAAACAGCCTCAAGGAAGTTTCCCTTTTCTGGAAAGCCCCTGAAAACAGCTTGCGCTGTAAGGGCCGACTTGACTTGTTCTGTCCAGAAAAAGCCTTTATCGCGGATCTCAAATTTTCCTATCGGACCACCACAGAGGCCAATACACAGTGGCACTACGCCTTTCAGGCCGCCTGGTACCGTCAGGGCATTTACCAAATCACTGGCGAATGGCTTCCATTCTACCTGATCTTTGTAGAGCGCAACATCCCATGTAGGGTAGTGGTAGCCAAATTGGAGAAAGAAACCCTCGAGGTTGGTGATCGATTGTTGCAAGAGTCTTTGGTCGAGTACCACGCGTATGCGGCCCCCCCTGAATTTGATGATCTAGCTTGACTGCTAACTATTACTGAAAATGTGACTTTAGGATTCATTCAAACCTTCGTCCAAAAGACAAAATGGCTTTTCTAAAAATTCTGATCTTGGCTGCTACTTTAGGTCTATTCATTGGGGCTTTCACTTTGCTGCTGGCCGGTTGTGAACGGGCTGAACGTTACCCTGGATTGGCGATTATTCCGGGAACTCTGGTTGGGTTGGACCTGGGTTTAATGTCACAGTGGGGAGAGTTTAGTCTGCTGTTGATTGGAGGATTGACAGGATATTTTCTGATGCTTAGCTTTTGGCGTGATCGTCCAGCGATCGAAGGTTTGTTGCCCTTGAACAACCAAAGTGCTAACTCAGGCGACACAATGCTTAGTGATTCAACTTCAGCAACCGATGGGAAGTTGGAAGATAAATTGGCCAACTATATCTGAAAGGTGTCTGAATCCAAGCCGTTGGTCCCCCTCTTAACGATGGTAATGTCGAAAGACGTTTCGAGGAGTTACTGAGGAACCCATTACCATCACCCCTGCACTGTTTGTACGAGGTCAGCTTTTTTCCTG
>DPLM01000071.1:0-2840 GCA_003541985.1 Deltaproteobacteria bacterium
TCTTTGAAGATCGTAGAGCCATCACAATCCCAATCGTTTTCATGAATAAAGAAGTTCATCTTCACAACTTTTTTTGTTGAACCGTTAAGGCGATTGTTTTGTAAGAAGACGATTTTTACCATGAACTATGAATGACAGCTTCTATTTTTTGATTCCATCACGTTAGATGAGATATGGTGTTTAATACAAACTTAACTCAACGACGTTCTCCAACACCCAGAGGAGTCTGTGGAAGAGAGCCTGGCACTCTTCCATAGACTTTCGAAAGTTGGCAGGTTTGAAGTTGTGGTAGTACTTTTGATCCAAAATTTTCACACTCATCTTTATGGGGATAGCCTGAGAAAATAAAAGCTCGAATTCCCATTTTCATGTACCTTTCAAGTTTGGTCAGAATCTGATCGACGCTTCCAACAAGCGCAGCGCCACATCCAGAACGAGCTCTTCCGACGCCAGTCCAGAGATTTGGTTCTACAAACCCAAAAGCATCAGAATTAACGACATTTTTTGCCTGATAAGAAACGCCAAGACTAGTGGAGTCCAAGGCCCTAGCTTTGATCGCCTGGCCAATTTCGTCTTCCAACTTTGATACCAGGGAGTGTGCGTATTCTCTAGCTTCGACTTCTGTGTCACGAGCAATGACGTGAACTCGCAGCCCATAGTCGAGATTTCTCCTAAAAGTTTGGGCCTGAGCGTGAGCAGCTTGCATTCTTTCTTTTAATGAATCTTCTGGTTCCGGCCACATCAGGTAGACATCACAGTGTTGGCCACAAAGTTGAAGTGCTGGTGAAGAATATCCCCCAAAGTAAAGCAGCGGACCACCGTTTTGCTGGTAGGGTCGGGCTGGATCAGTGGTCAGGTTCTGAAATTGATAGAAACGACCTTCATAGTTAATTTCTTCTTTGCTCCAAGCCTGTTTGAGAATTTCGACGATTTCTTTGGAACGTTCGTAACGATCCTTACTGGAGATTTTCTCTCCGGGCATGTCTGAGGAAATAATATTGATTGTGAGGCGGCCTTTCATCATGTGATCCATGGTAGAAACAGTTCTGGCTAACATGATTGGATGCATTTCCCCGCAGCGTACAGCTGTGAGCACATTAATCCGACTCGTCAAAGGTGCGACGCCGGAAGCGAATGTCAACGTATCTTGACCAACCTGATAGGAAGAGGGGCAAAGAATGTTTCCAAAACCGAGCTTTTCAGCGGTAATTAATACCTCACTGGTGTTTTTCCAATTGCTGCGAAGTTGGCCATCTGGAACACCAAGATATCTGTAATCATCCGAACAAAGAGGTGCAAACCACGCCACTTCAACTCGATCTAGATCTGCACTCTGGATGGGTACGACTGTTTGAAATTTGGACATGACTATAGCTAACTGATTTTGTGGGTGAAAAATGAAGACTGAAAAACGGCCGCTTCAATATGGGATGATTGGATGTGGAATGATGGGCCAAGAGCACGTGCGAAATATGAAATTGCTGGATAATGTTGAATTGACTCATGCTTATGAACCTGATGATGCGATGCGGATGCAGATGAGGCAACGAGTTCCATTAATCCAATTTCATGAGAGCGTTGAGTCACTGCTTTGTGATGCAAAAGTGGATGCTTGGGTGATCGCGAGTCCTAATTTTAGGCACGCTGAGCAAATAGAACTGATCAGCGAACTGCAGCCTAGGCCAACCCTCGTTGAGAAACCCCTCTGCACCTCTAAAGAGCAACTCAAGAGATTACTGCAACTGAATAAAAATTTTCATTTTCCGATTTGGGTTGCCATGGAATATCGCTATATGCCCCCCTTGTCGGCTATGCTTGAAGAGATTCGCAATCCTTCCTGTCTAGGTCAACTCAAAACACTCAGCATAAGAGAGCATCGTTTCCCTTTTTTGGTCAAAGTAGGCAATTGGAATCGGTTCAATGTCAACTCTGGTGGAACTCTTGTAGAAAAGTGCTGCCATTTTTTTGACCTGATGAACCTGATCACACAAAGCCAAGCTACAAAGGTTTTTGCGTCAGGAGGGATCGAAGTCAATCATCTCGATGAGATCTACTTTGGCAAAAAACCAGATATTATTGACCAAGCCTTTGTGATTGTGGAGTTTGCAAATGGAATGAGGGCAACTCTTGATCTGTGCATGTTTGCCGAAGGATCTTTATTCCAGGAAGAAATATCAGCAGTTGGATCAGCAGGGAAATTAGAATGTAAGATTCCTGGCCCAGATCGATTCTGGCCAGAAGATTTAGGCAAACCTCCGAAACCTGAGTTGATTTTCAGTCCAAGATTCCCAAAAGGCGTTTCAAGAAAAGAAATTGTTGTTGATCCTCTGATTCTGGCAGCCGGAGACCATCATGGTTCAACTTTTTATCAGCACCAGCGATTTCAGCAGGTAGTTTTGGGGGATGGGAAAACCGAGGTTAATTTGGAAGATGGTTCCTTGGCTGTTTTGCAAGGATTGGCAGCTCAGGAATCCATTAAGACAGGCCAGGCTATTTCTTTGGTAGAGGGAGCTTATTCGTTAGATCAGTTTCTGTAGCTAGAGCATTCGGCAAAGTTTGATCGTGAAGAACAATGCTCATTAACTTTTTCAATCTGCCACAATCTGAACTTTCATGGAGAGGGTCTTATCGAAAGCCAGTTTGAGAGCTTCTGCTGCTTCTGCAATTGGAAATTTACTAGTAAGGATGGGTTGTACATTCAATCTTTGACTTTCAAGCAATCGGACTGCCCGAGAGAAAACATTGCCAAAACGCATAGAACCCCTAATGTCTAATTCCTTGACCATAATTTGATTCGCAAAGAGATGAATCCCCTCAACAGGAAGCGTTCCTACCTGCAC
>DPLM01000071.1:3231-10273 GCA_003541985.1 Deltaproteobacteria bacterium
CACCAGAAACCTCAAAAGCCACATCAAATTCATTAAGGAATTCAGGAGATGGTGCAGCTGATGGCTGAACACAAATTGTTTGATCAGCACCAACTTTTCTGGCAATTGCTAATGGTTCTTCCAGTACATCGACTGTAGTGACTTGTTCTGCTCCATCCAGCTTAGCTGCAAGCAAGACCATGCATCCGATCGTTCCAGAACCACTGATTAGGACTTTCTTTCCACACAAGTTGCTTGCCCTATTGACTGCATGAAGCCCTACGGAGAGTGGTTCTGATAATGCCAGTTCTTCAAGAGAAACCTGGTTCAAAGTAGGAATACACTGCTTTGCTGAAATTAAAAAATACTCCCGAAACATCCCTTGTGCATGAGGAAAAACACTTGCGCTTCCAAGAAAAAACATACTGTCACACAAATTTTCACGCCCTTCCCGACATCGAGAACATTTTCCACAAGGATGAGAGGGATTAACCGCAACTTGTTGTCCATCTTCAAGATCTGTGACATTGGAGCCCAAGGCGGCAATCACTCCGGAAGCTTCATGACCTGGGATCAATGGCTCTCGAATTTTGAATTTCCCGATCTGTCCATGTCTGTAATAGTGCATGTCGGAGCCACAAATTCCTGCAGCTCCAATCTTTACCAATGCCTGACCCGGTCCAGGTTGGGGACAAGAAACATTCTCAATTCTCAGGTCTTCTGCTCCATGAATACTACATTGCAGCACGGGTCCTCCTAAAGTTGATCTGTCAATTTATCTGTAAAGCATCGTTGTTAGCCATAGCACTTTTTCAGGGACACACGTTATTATCAACAGGGCACCGATTAGCGTTAAGAACTAAGGCAGCGAGGTCTGAACAGCTTCCTCAAAGGTTTGGTTAAAAATCTTGGCCATGATTTAGAGAACCATGCCGAATGGTGGAGTCAACAAGCCAATCATCAGGTTGAGAACCATCACCTAACCCAATGAAGCAGTCAATATGCGTTCATGCACTCAGAAAAAAGAGTGACTGATATATTAGTGATTGACTTAAAGTCAATCAAAAACTACTGATTAAGGTGAATTTGTATCTTTCTTAAATCAAGGAGACGAGCATGAAAATTACTGAAGCCCGTGTGATTGTTACCTGTCCAGGACGAAATTTTGTCACCCTAAAAATAGTCACAGATGAAGGAATTTATGGTCTTGGTGACGCCACATTAAATGGACGGGAGTTGTCGGTAGTATCATACCTTGAGGACCACGTGGCTCCTTGTCTAATTGGGCGTGATCCCCAGCAAATTGAGGATATTTGGCAATATCTCTACCGGGGCGCTTATTGGCGCCGAGGGCCTGTGACGATGACGGCGATTGCAGCAGTTGATACTGCACTTTGGGATTTGAAAGGCAAAATTGCCGACCTACCACTGTATCAATTGCTTGGAGGTAGAAGCCGTACAGGTGTTCTGGTATACGGACATGCTAACGGTGCAGATCTATCTTCCACGATTGACGAAGTTGGTCGTTACCGTGAGATGGGTTATAGGGCCATCCGGGCGCAATCGGGGATTCCAGGACTGGACAGCACATATGGGGTCTCGAAAGATCGAATGTTTTATGAACCAGCAGACAATAACTTACCCTCTGAAAATTTTTGGTCGACGTCCAAGTATCTCGATTTTGTTCCAAAGCTGTTTGAAAAGTTGAGAGAAAACTATGGACCAGAGCCACACTTCTTACATGATGTCCATCATCGATTGACCCCATTAGAAGCAGCACAACTAGGAAAGATGCTCGAGCCATATCGAATGTTTTGGCTAGAAGACACTGTGCCTGCAGACAACCAAGAGGGCTTTCGGTTAATTCGCCAGCACACTACTACTCCCCTCGCAGTGGGCGAAGTATTTAACACGATTTGGGACTGCAAAACGCTGCTGCAAGAACAGCTTGTCGACTATATCCGGACCACAGTTGTTCATGCGGGGGGCATTACCCACTTGCGAAGAATTGCTGATCTAGCCGGCCTAAATCACATTCGCACGGGTAGCCATGGTGCAACAGACTTGTCGCCTGTCTGTATGGGAGCTGCGCTACACTTTGACACTTGGGTGCCGAACTTTGGGATTCAGGAATACATGCGACACACCGAAGAGACTGATACGGTCTTTCCACATGACTACAGGTTCGAGAACGGTTTCTTATTTTGTGGTGAGAAGCCTGGACATGGAGTTGATATTGATGAAACCTTGGCCGAGAAATACCCTTATCAACGAGCGTTCCTTCCAGTCAATCGGCTTGAAGATGGGACGATGTGGAATTGGTGAGATGGTGCTTGCCACTTAGGAGGATCAATCTCGAAACAAGCGAATGATCTTCTGAGTGTTTTACAGCTTGACCTTGGTAATCAGAGTCAACTGGTGATGCTGATAATTAATTGATGCCTAAAAAGCAGTGTCCAATTCATCTTCCATGTAAATCCTGATGATTTCATCAAAGTCTTTTTCAGCTTTAAAGCCCAGTGATCGTGCCTTCTCGGCTTCAAAAGACTCTGGCCAGCTGCAGACCAAACTCTCTATGAAATGATCTGGCTCTCGACGAATCAGGGCCACGGCATTCTTACCTGCAGCTCGTTCCAGTGCTTCGATCTGCTCCTTAACGCTCGCACACAAACCAGGCAACGTCAGGTTACAGTCCGTACCAACTAACTCCAGTTCAATAGTGGCTGCGTGCAAGAGAAATCCTATGGCGGCTCTTGGACTAGCGTGCCAATGACGCACATCTTCTGAAACAGGCAAGACGGCTTCCTTGCCGTTTAAAGGCTCTCTAAGAATGCTAGAGAAAAAACTGGATGCTGCTTTGTTTGGCAATCCTGGCCGGATACAGATTGTGGGGAGTCTAAGTCCAATACCCTCAAGAATGCCTCGTCTGGAATAATCTGCTAACAATAACTCGCCAATGGCTTTTTGAGTTCCATAACTGCTAAGTGGAGTTCGATGATGTGTATCGGGGATTGGATTTGGAAATGGAATACCGAACACAGCAATTGTTGAAGTAAAAATCACTCGTGGGCAATAATCCCGTTGAGTCCGGATCGCTTCAAGCAAATATCGGGTACTGTCAAGGTTGATGCGATAGCCTTTTTCAAAATCAGCTTCAGCTTCTCCAGAAACGACAGCAGCCAAATGAAAGATGAAATCTGGTCTTTGTTGAATAAGTTTTTTAGCTGATCCTGGATCTCCCATATCTATTGCGTGCTCGGCGTATACCCCCTGAAATTTTGGCAGCCCTTTGGGAGTTGTGATGTCAGCGAGAGTCAGTTTGGTAATTTCTTGTTCACCAATCATTCGATCTTGAATCAGCCGCTGGGCTAATTTGCAGCCCAACATTCCGGCTCCACCAGTAATCAGTACATGCATGTCTCAAGGTTAGAAAATAGGATTGTGATCTAGTCGTGCTAAAGAAATTGAAGTCTCCCCAAAACCTTTTTATGGATAGGAAAAAACTTGATGGACTAGTAACCTTTAAGTTTGAGAAATACTGAATCGCATGTTGATCCCATAAGGACGACTAGTCAATGTATTTGTCCTAGGTCTGAAACATTTACTCAAGTGTTTTTCCATTTTTTGAAGTCGAAATTTGATGAAACCATCAAGATGCCGAAGAGAATCGTAGCACCGCCAAACCATACCTTTGGACCTGGTTCGTCTCCCCAGAAGATAATTGCTATCAAGACAGCAAAGATGGGTGTCAGTAGGTAGTATGGAGTGATGCGACTGACAGGCTGTTGCTGTAATAGCCAGAAGTTGATCCCATGACCTATGATCGATGAGAAAATCACCGCATGCAACACGGAGATCCAATTGATCCAAGTAGCTGATTCGATCTTTTGCCAATGATCTTGTTCCACCCAAACTGACAGTAAAAACATGGGCAATATTCCGCATAGGCCTGTCCAGGCCTGTAGTGTCATTGGGTTGATGCCTTTAAGCTTTTGCCGAACCATCAGACTGCAAACTGCCATCACTGTGGTTGCCGCTAGCATGGTCACCATCGAATCCAACTGTTTGAAGACTACTGGATCAAAGCTCATCACAGCAAACCCTAGAAAGGCGACACCTATGCCTAATAGGACGCTCCAATTAAGTTCTTCTTTCAGAAAAATCATAGCTAGGATAGCTGAGATCGGAATGTATGCTTGGGAAGCGAGTGCTAGAGACGCGATATCAACAGCCAGATGAAATGCGGTCATTGCCAACCCAAAGTGCAAAATTCCCATCAAACAAGTGAGCTGCAGGAATGCTTTTCGATTCTCTTTTGGGAATCCTCTCACAAATGGCAGTAACAACAGGACTAACCCTGCATAGCGAATACTTAATGATAGGTAGGGACCAAAATGTACGACATTCATTTTGATGGAGAGGAAACCAGAGCCCCAGGCTAGATTCACGACGACGATGGCCCACCAGTGCTTCAATAACAATCTGTTCCAATTTCAAATTTGTGCTGAGTTCGTGAGGTCAATTCGGAGTGTTTAAATTGAGGTCAAAAATAAAAAAGGGAAATTTAAGAGTTTATTGAGCTTTTCTGAGCGAATTTGACATTACACGGGAACAGTGTTTTGTTTGGTAATATATTTCATTTAATAAAAAATTAGTAAATCACTTTAGGGAACCAAATGCCTGAAGAAATTTTAATGACAAGCCAAGCATTTATTCGTCAAGAATGTTTGGCTGATCTGGAGAGTCGATACATTGTCCACAAACTTTGGGAGGCCATTGATCGAGATGCTCTAATTCAGAGAGTCGCTCCTAACATCAGGGTTATAGTCACGGAGCACTGGGCCCCAGCAGAATTCCAGAGCAAATTTCCCAAGTTGGAATTGATTGCAAGCTTTGGGGTAGGTTATGATGGGGTCGATGTGGAAGCAGCACAAGCAAGAAAAATCGCCGTCACAAATACTCCTGGCGTTTTGGATGACGCTGTTGCGGACCTTGCGGCTGGATTATTGATTGCCGTCACAAGAGGAATGGTTGTTGGAGATCAATACGTTCGTCATGGCGAATGGCTCAAAGCAAACATGCCCTTAATGAGTCATTTGCGAGGAAGACAAGCTGGGATTCTGGGTCTGGGTCGCATCGGAATGGCTATCGCAGATCGACTGAAGGCTTTTGGCATTACAATCAACTATCATAACCGCCGCCAGCGATCAGATGTAAGCTACAATTATTTCTCATCCTTAACGGAGATGGCCGAACAGGTGGAATTCCTCATCTTAAGTTGTGTCGGCGGGGAATCCACCAAAAAGATAGTCAATCGGGAAGTCATGGAAAAACTTGGGTCAGAAGGAGTCCTGATTAACATCTCCCGTGGATCTGTCGTCGATGAAGATGAACTTGTTGCCTGTCTCAAAGAAGGTAAGCTCGGTGGGGCAGGTCTAGATGTGTTTATCAATGAGCCAAAAGTGCCAGAAGCTCTATTCAAGATGCCCCAAGTTGTTTTGCAGCCCCATGTTGGTTCCGCAACAGTGCAAACCAGAATCGCCATGGGTCAGCTTGTTGTAGATAACGTGGATGCATACTATGCAAATAAATCTCTGCTGACAATGGTTCCTGCAATTTAAATTTATTGACCTCATTCTATTGAAGCATCATGGCTCTTTTTGCTGAACGTAACCAAAGAATTGGATCTGAAAATGCCTTTAAAGTGGGACCACACATAATTCATGTTGCTCAGACTCGGGGGCCTGTAGTGAAGTTGAACTTGGGAGAACCAGACTATGATCTGCCCAGAGCTGTTAATACCGAGATTAAACGACAACTAGATGCTGGAAATACACACTATTGTGACCCACAGGGTACTCCAAACTTACGTAGCACCATAAGTGAATACGTAAATCACACGAGGGGTTTGAACACCACACCGGGGAATGTTGTAATTTTTCCCGGTGGCAAGCCTTCGATTGGATTGACCCAGCAAATTTATTGTAATCCTGGTGATGAGGTAATTTACCCAAGTCCAGGATTCCCAATCTACGAGTCGTTTATTCGTTACGTTCAAGCTGTACCAGTTCCCTTGCATTTGGATGAATCAGCCGGCTTCACCTTTACTCCCGAGCAACTCGCGGAATTGATTACGCCAAGGACCAAGATAATTTACTTGAATTTCCCTTCAAATCCTACTGGAGGGGTCGCTAGTCAGTCTCAGATTGAAGAAATAGCAGATGTGATTCTTCGCAAGGCTCCCCCTGATGTCAGAGTGTACTCTGATGAGATCTACGAACGGATTGTTTTTGATGATCAACAACACTACTCAATTCTTCAAGTACCGGGGATGGCCGAACGAACGATACTAGCAAGTGGTTTCTCTAAAACCTTTGCTTGGACGGGAGGTCGGATTGGCTATGCAGTTTTGCCCACTGTGGTGGAAGCAGAGATGTTTAAAACATTAAACATCAACTACTTCTCATGTGTCGCTCCCTACAATCAGGAAGCAGCTGTCGTGGCACTTACTGACGCTACAGTGGACGCAGAAGTCTTGGAGATGGTACGAACTTTTGAAGAGCGAAGAGATGCAGTTTTGGAAGATTTACGAGCTATTCCAGGAGTTGACTGTCAAAAGCCAGGAGGAGCCTTCTACCTTTTTCCAAATATTGAAGGGGTCTGTGAATCTCTTGGTTTAATTGATCACCATTCAAATTTAAATGATGAAGCAAAAAAGGAAACTTCGCCTGCAGGTCTCTTTCAAATGTTCGCTTTGTATGATCATCAAGTAGCTGTTTTGGATCGGCTCTCTTTTGGTCGAATTGGTGCAGAAGGTAAGCATTTTCTGAGGCTTTCCACAGCATCTGAACTAGGTGTTCTGAGAGATGGGGTACAATGTCTGCGCAACGCTTCGCAGGATCAGGCCGGACTAAAAAAATTCTTGAAAGAGCGTCCGGACTTAAATCTGTAAATTAATCTTTAATAATCAATAATAGTCTCCTAGAGGAATCATTTAATTAAATAAATTTGGTTTGAAAAACCAAAATTAATAAATTACTTTAACGTTAAAGTAAATTGATTA
>DPLM01000071.1:10607-10740 GCA_003541985.1 Deltaproteobacteria bacterium
AAAAAACATGACTAAAAAAATAACAATCAGAGAAGTAGCTGAAGCTGCAAAAGTTACGATGATGACCGTCTCTAACGTTGTTAACGGTAGAACAAATCAAATGAGCAAAGAGACGAGAGAAAAAGTTCAGGCA
>DPLM01000030.1 GCA_003541985.1 Deltaproteobacteria bacterium
GTAAAGGCAGTCATCTGTCCCCACTTGGCTGTAGAACAGCGTCCTTCGAGTACGGCTGGTTGGAAGCAACTGGCGGAAACACTCAACGAAGTTGCCAAGCCGTATCAGGCTGCTGGCTTGGGCTTTGGTTGGCACAACCATGACTTTGAATTCGTAGCTCTAGAAAATGGACAGACTCCAATGGAGATCCTCTTGGAAAATTCAGAATTGGGCTGGGAAATGGACTTAGCCTGGGTTGTCCGAGGTAAGGCAAATCCTGCAGAGTGGGTCCAACGCTACGGTGACCGTCTCTGCGCGGTTCACGTCAAGGACATCGCACCAGCTGGAGAGAATGCAGATGAAGACGGCTGGGCAGATGTAGGATACGGTGTGATTGACTGGCCAAGCCTCTACGGTCAACTGCAACAGACACCGGCTACCTGGTACGTGATGGAGCACGATAAGCCGAATGATGTTGCTCGCTTTGCCCGTCGTTCTCTTGCAACTGTTCAATCTTTTGCGGGGTGATCATGGTTGGAACTCTTGGCGTTGGTGTGATTGGTTGTGGCAATATTTCTTCAGCATATTTCCAACTATCGAAGTTGTTCCAGGCAATTGAAGTCAGAGCCTGTGCAGATCTCAATATGGAGATTGCCCAGGCTCAGGCAAAAGAATTCGGATTGGAAGCCCTGAGCGTGGAGGCTCTACTTTCTCATTCAGAGTTGGACATCATCGTCAACCTGACGGTCCCGAATGCTCATTTTGAGGTCTCCAAGGCGATCCTGGAAGCTGGCAAGCACGTCTACTCGGAAAAACCGCTAACGCTCTCACTGGAAGATGGGTTGGCCTTGCGGGACCTTGCCCAGCAGAAAGGACTGCGAGTGGCCTGTACTCCTGACACCTTCCTGGGAGGAACCCATCAGCAAGCCCGGGCGCTGATTGACTCTGGTGCACTCGGTAAGATCTGTGGAGGTACCTGTCATGTGCTCAGTCACGGCATG
The DNA here is from genome assembly GCA_003541985.1 of Deltaproteobacteria bacterium. Lineage (GTDB taxonomy): Bacteria > SAR324 > SAR324 > SAR324 > NAC60-12 > JCVI-SCAAA005. The sequence goes on from DPLM01000030.1 coordinate 981, forward strand.
GAACACTGGCATCCAAACCCAGATTTCTTTTTCCAGCCTGGTGGCGGACCAGTACTGGATCTAGGACCTTACTACATCGGTAACCTAATTCACCTGCTAGGACCAGTACGCTATGTGACGGCCATGTCGAGCATTCCACAAAAGGAACGCACGATCACCAGTCAGCCAAGATACGGAGAGAAAATCGCAGTCAACACACCGACTACGATTCACTCAGTGCTTGAATTCGCAAATGGTGCGTTGATCACGCTGGGGGCGAGTTGGGATATCTGGAAGCACGGACACCGCAACATGGAACTCTATGGCACAGAAGGTTCTCTGGTTGTGCCAGATCCGAACTTCTTTGGTGGGGAACTGCTGCGTAGTGAGCAAGATGGTGAGTTTGAAGTGGTAGGCGCAGAGCACCACCCCTTCGGAATACCTAATCAAGAAAATCCACGGGATGCAGTTGCCAACTACCGGGCGAGTGGCCTGGCCGATCTGGCTGTTGCCATTCAGACGGGTCGGGATGCTCGTTGTTCCATCGAACGACCACTCCATGGAGTGGAAGTGATGACCTCTATTCTGCAGTCCGCCGAGACCCGACAGACCCTGGAATTGCAAACTACCTGTACCCAGCCTGCGCCACTGAATGCTGAGGAAGCCCAGTCGCTTTTACGCTGAGTTCGGGCTTTTCAGAAGTTTTCCTGAAAAGTTCTCAGGTCCAATTCGTGGGTCCAGGCGCTACGTGGTTGTTGATGTAGAAACATATAGGCACTGGCGATATCGTCTAGCTGTAGCATCCCGTCCTCCCCAAGTTGCTCGACCAGAGCCGGAGCTCGGTTACGAATTCGATCCCCATTGATGATGCCGTCGATCACGACATGGGCGATATGAATTCCCTGAGGCTGGAATTCTCTAGCCAGGCTTTGAGACATTGCGCGTAGCCCCGCCTTGGCCGCAGTGAAAGGTGCGAGCCCGGGCTTGCCTCGCAGAGAGGCGCTGGCCCCAGTGAAGATCAAGGTTCCTCGGTTACGGGGAGCCATCCTGTGGAGAACTTCCTGGGCGAAGAGAAATCCTCCCAACGTCCCTACCCGCCGAGCCTGCTCAAAGAGGCTCACTTCCATCTCCAGAAAGTTGCCAGAGTAGTTGTTTCCGGCATTGTAGATTGCTAGCTCGATCTGTCCTGCCCGTTCAGCTAGCTCGATCAAGGCCTGTACCTACTCTTCTTCTGTAACGTCTGTGACTACAGGCGTACAATTTCCTCCGGTGGCTTCAATCTCACGCTGTGTTTGCTCGAGTTGGGTAGGAGTTCTACCTCCTGCAAACACATATAGACCAACTTGCGCTGAGTGACGGCACAGTGTAGCTCCCAGTCCGGCTGATGGCCCTACGCCGACAATGACAGCGGTAGGCATAACTTACTTAACTCCGATCAATGTAGAGCTTGAAGGCTTCCGCATAGTCAGGATGCCAGCGGGAGAGGGGCGGACGGTTTTCAATAATGTCTCCAATTGCCCAGGCCATCCGCTTTTCATCCAGTTCACGAGACACATCATTGTCTGGACAGAGGATGTAGAAATCCCCACGTTCCAAGCTTTGAAATAGGAACTCTGCTGTCTGTTCAGTGGTCCAGGCACCAGTAGGCTTCTCCGTTCGATCACCTCGTGTCAGGTCTGTGAAAACAAAGCCCGGAATCAATAGGTGAGCTGTCAGCTGGTGCCCTTCAGTATTACGCAGTTCGTGAGCCAGGGCTTCAGTGAAAGCCTTGACTGCGCTCTTGGAGACGTTGTAGGCCGGATCTCCAGGAGGAGTCGTGATGCCTTGCTTGGAGCCCGTGTTGATGACTAATCCTGGTCGTGCTTGTTCTAGCATGCGTGGGACAAAGATTTGGGTGCCATATACAATCCCCCCTAGGTTGACTCCTAGGATGCGCAGCCAGTTCTCTGAGCCATCCAACATTGTACTTCCCGGTTGGATACCTGCGTTGTTCATCAGGATATTGGTTCCACCGAATCGTTCGGCAACCAGCGTCTCCAGCTCAACCAAGGCTTCTCGGTCAGAAACATCTGTAGAACTGACCATTACTTCTGGAGCCCCCATTTGGCGGAGCTGTTCGGCAGCTGGTTCCAACAAGCCTTCACGGACATCAACAATCACCAAACGCAGACCCATAGCAGCTAGGCGCTGGGCGGTGGCCAAGCCGATTCCTGAAGCCCCTCCAGTGATGACGGCTACGGCGTTGGGTTGAAAAGCTGGATGAGTCATGGTGTGTGCTCCTGAACAGAAGGAAGAGAGGAATTGTCAAAAAATCACTTTGAAGAAGGCCAGAGCCCTCGATGAAATTGCCATTTTGACGACATGCTTCAAAATTAGAGTAACTTGATCCAGAACAACTGGCTACCAGCAAACCAATTTTGGCATTGCACTAAAGAGGAACTCGATGAATCTTTACGCTAAACTCCAGGCTCGTGCTGCTCAACAAAAACCGATTTGTGTTGCTCTAATCGGAGCAGGAAAGTTTGGCTCCATGTTTTTAGCCCAGGCAGTTCAGACCCCTGGTATGCATATCACTGGGATTGCTGACCTGTCTCCAGAGCGAGTTCAGACCAATCTCAACCGGATTGGCTGGGAGCCAGAACGGGCTAAGGCTACCTCTGTGGAGGAAGCTATCCGTACAGGACAGACGTATCTCTGTGAGGATGCAATGAGCTTAATCCAAGCTGATGCAGTAGAGGTAGTCATCGATGCGACGGGTTCTCCAGCAGCCGGTATTCGTCATGCCTTGGCTGCGATTGAACACGGCAAGCACATCGTAATGGTCAATGTTGAAGCGGATACTCTTGCTGGTCCACTTCTAGCGGAGAAAGCGAGAAAGGCTGGTGTCGTGTATTCGTTAGCCTATGGAGATCAACCGGCACTAATTGCTGAGATCGTGGACTGGGCTCGTGCTTGCGGTTTGCCCGTTGTGGCTGCAGGCAAAGGAACCAAATACCTACCGATCTATCACGAAGTCACTCCGGATACAGTTTGGCAGCATTATGGTCTGACCCCAGAAGCAGCGAAGGCTGGAGGAATGAATCCACAGATGTTCAACTCGTTTCTGGACGGTACCAAGTCGGCGATTGAAATGGCTGCCGTAGCCAATGCCTGTGATTTACGACCACCCGACGATGGCCTTCGTTTCCCAGCCTGTGGGGTTGATGACTTGCCTCACATCCTGCGACCCAAGAGTACTGGGGGTATCTTGGAGCACGAAGGAACAGTTGAGGTGATTTCCAGCCTTGAGCGAGACAGTCGACCAGTCTTCCGAGACTTGCGTTGGGGAGTATATGCCGTTTTTGCCGCACCCTCTGATTATACAAAGCGTTGCTTTGCAGAATATGGTTTAAAGACAGATTCCAGTGGTTGCTACTCGTCCATGTACAAACCGTATCACCTAATTGGCCTGGAGTTAGGAATTTCTGTGGCTAGTGCAGCCCTGTGTGGTGAGCCGACGGGACAAGCCACTGGATTTAGAGGTGATGTGGTGGCGGTTGCTAAGCGTGACCTGAAGGTTGAAGAGATGCTGGACGGAGAAGGTGGCTACACAGTCTGGGGGAAACTAGTGCCAGCTCGACGTTCACTTGGTTTGGGAGGACTCCCGATTGGCTTGGCTCACCGAATGGCTCTGTGCCGTCCAGTGACTCGAGGGCAGATCGTTACCTGGGAGGATGTAGTTATTGATCAACAGGATTCAGCTATTGCGTTCCGGCGTGAAATGGAGTGGGTTTTTCAGACTTTGAATTGAGGTCGACTCAAATTATGACCTTGAAGGTGCGAAAAAGTTCAATAAATTGACAAAAATTTCTGTATACTGAAATTTTTTAATTGTAACTAAATTGAAGCAAATTAATTCAGGTGAGGTGTCGATTCCTTCGCTGCAAGACCTAGCAGTCTCATGATTTTTGCCAAAGACGATTGATCAAGATGGTAATGAGACTACACAAAAATCCGTATTGAGATTGCGCTCGTATACTGTCTAAGTAATTCAGTTAAGAGATAACCCTGTATTTTCTTTTGTCATGTCTAAATCCATTGAAAATCCTAGCCCAGCAATACCTAAGACCGTATTACCACCACTGGAACCAGAGATTTTGGAAGAATTACGAGAGTTGCTTAGGGAACACATCGCACCTTTGGTCCCAGACTTTGCCCATCTGAGTATCAATCAGCAGCGTGCATGGGGTTACAAGCTTCGGCAATTGCGAGAGTCTCATCCTGCTCCAGGTTTTGCCGAATGGGCTGACGATGTGCTGCACGAGTTAGAACATTTCCATATCAGCAGAAGCGTTGAAAAAGTGGCCTTGTTTCCCAATGTTTTCTCCGATCTCTAAAAATCTTTGCAGAAACCCTGTTGTTTGAATTTGCAGTTGCCTAGAATCCTGTAGAAACTCAGGCTTTTCTGATTCTGGGCTCTGATGCAATTTTGAATTTGCCCTGTAGTAAGGGCAGTTGATAGGGGCTTCCCTTCAGTATGTTTTCCATTCCACCGCAACTATTCCGAACCGTACTTCTTTTTTCCTTGGGCAGTGCTTTACTGTTATCGAACGCCCTCACCTGGTATATCGGCCAAAGTCATCAGGTTGCCAGCCTTCGTGATGCCTATTTTGAGCGAATTTTCTGGCTCTCGTTTTCGATGAGTGACAAAGCAACTGAGTTAGTCGACACCTCGAATTGGGCTGGACTGGAAATACACTTCTCTGTTTTGAAATCCCAATCAGATGTGGTCTATCTCTTCCTGAGGGGGATGGATGATGAGATTCTTTATGCGTACGATGATGACGTGGTTGAAGAGTATGATCCTGAGATCATTATCTGGGATGTGCCCAAAGCTGCGGTTTTGGAAAATCGTGGCATCGTGGGAGATCCAAAGGAGTACCAGTCTGGGAAATATGAACTACGGGAGCAGGTCTTATTGAAAGACTCGAGGGTGCACGGAGAGATGCGTGGGCGAGTGGGAGAACGTGTTTTTGAGGCAAAGCGGGAGTTACAGCATTGGGGAGAACCTGTTGGTATCTTGCATATAGGCTTCTCAAAGAAACCACTGCAAGAGAATGTTGCCGAGAGCCAGCGTTCTCTCCTGATAATCGAGTTGCTGCTGATTTTGTTTGGCTTACTACTTTCTGGATGGGTTGCTCGTCGGGTTGCCAAGCCTTTGGAGCGTATCACAGAGGAACAGCGGCGTATTCAGGATCTACGTTTGGATGGGGAGTTTGAACTCAAGTCTCCAATTGTTGAAGTAGACTCGCTCAGTCGGTCATTGGGTGCGATGCGAACCAGCCTGCGGGCGTTTCAAATTTATATGCCAGCTGAGTTAGTTCGCGAACTTATTCTGCGTGGTGAAGATGCTGCCTTGGGGGGACAGGAGCGAGAGCTGAGTATTCTCTTCGCAGATATCGCAGAATTTACTTCTATTTCTGAGGAACTGAGACCAGAAGAGTTGATGCTGCAACTGTCTGAGTACCTCGGCTTATTGGCAGAAATCATCCGCACCCACTCTGGTACAGTTGACAAGTATTTGGGAGACGGAGTGATGGCTTTCTGGGGTGCTCCTGTGCTTTCAGAACATCATGCTAGTGATGCGTGTCAGGCAGCTCTGGAGTGCAGAAATCGTATTCAGGAGCTCAATGAAGCCTGGCAGGCTCAAGGGAAAAAACCCTTCTGGTCAAGAATC
>DPLM01000189.1:0-338 GCA_003541985.1 Deltaproteobacteria bacterium
CAGGACTCCCTTTTGCGAGCACAGCGACTGGTCGAAGAGCGTCATGCTCTCACCAGTGAGTACAAACTTAATGAATCACTACGGCTAAGGACTATTGAAACCCCGAAACAATTGGTGGGGCAATCTCCTCGTTTTCTGGAGATGATGGCGCTGATCGAGAAATTCGCCCCATTGGATGGTCCGATCTTAATTCGTGGAGAGACGGGGACAGGAAAGGAACTGGTAGCCCGTGAGATATACAAGCGTAGTCGTCGCCAGCACGGCTCCTTTGTGCCCGTCAACTGCGGTGCCATTCCCGCTGAACTCTTCGAGAGTGAGTTGTTTGGCCATGAGAAAGG
>DPLM01000189.1:743-6610 GCA_003541985.1 Deltaproteobacteria bacterium
GACGAAATTGGGGATACGCCTCTGGCCTTGCAGGTCAAACTTCTACGCATGTTGCAGGAGGGGGAGATTCTCTCGGTCGGTAGCAATCGCCAGCAGAAAGTGAATGTCCGCGTAATCAGTGCGACCAATCAGAAGTTGGAGGATCAGATCAAGGTCAAAGATTTCCGGGAAGATCTACTCTATCGACTAAACGTGTTTACTATTCACCTCCCACCACTGAGGGAGCGCCAGGAAGATTTACCCATGCTGATCCAGCACTTTATTCAGAAGAACAGCACGCTGAATCCGCGTGTAGCTGGGGCTGACCAAAATGCATTGGAGATGCTAAGTCACTGGCCTTGGGAGGGCAATATCCGTGAATTGGAAAATGTGATTCAGCGTACTTGTGCCTTGGCGGAGTCTGAGTATTTGCAACCAGAAGACTTCAAAGAAATTTACCATGAGTTAGTCAAGGGACATCCGAAGTCCGTAGTTCCCAAAGACAATAGTAGCGAAGAAAGTAGTGAGGTCAGTAGTAGCCAGGGCATCCCCTTTACTCTGATCAACAGCAATCGAAGCTTCGCCAAGCATAGCGAACAACTCTGGCATGTTTTTCGAGAAAACAATTGGAAGCTGTGGCAGTTGGATAATCGTGAAGAAGTACGACAGATGATGACAGAATGGTTGGAAACAGCGACTTATGTCAAAGTTGGACACTTTGGTAGAATCCAGACTGCTCATGATCAGGTTCTGCCGGTACGGATCAGCTATCTCAATCCTGAAACTTGCCGAATCGAACCGATTGCCATCAATTTCGGCTTCTACTGCGAAGACTCATTGGCTAAGGCGCCAGTTTCTGCCAGCTTTGAATTTGCTAGAGAGAACGGTCAGTGCCATCAAGTATACCAACCCGTCAAGAAAGGTCTGCCTGACACCTATTTCTTCAACCTGTTGTATCGCAATCGTCATCGCAACCAGACGATCAGCATTTCACCTCAGCATATCATTCGGGCGCTGGTTCTAAGGTACGCACAGATGGATACGCCAGTGCGTCCACTGAAAAAAGTATTTGATAATGTTATGGAATTTTTGATTGATGAAGAGGTTGTTGAGCAATTCCCTTACTTACCACATGATGGCCTAGAGGCAATGCGAGGTTGCCTCTGCAGCAAGGCCCATGTGTTCTCAGGCTTTTCCAGTCGGCTCAAGGCCAATCCAAATCTAGTAGCTCAGGAAGTTTGCAAGGTCTTCCCAGACTATTCCCTACCATTCACGATGCATCAATCACTGGCTCAGTGAGTTTACAAAAACAAAGCTGATCACTTGACATACATCTATTCCAGTCACTTGGAATTCCTTACTTTCTCGGTGACTGGCTCTTCACTGGCTTTCCCACTTTGTCTCTGGAGTTTTCATGTATACCGCCTCGATCTTCCTGTTCCGGCGGGATCTGCGTCTATTTGATAATGCTGGATTGCATCAGGCCTTGCACCGTTCAAACACCGTCTGGCCAATCTTTTGTTTTGATCCTCAACAGGTAGAGGAGCACCCTTACCGAAGCTTGCCTGCACTCCGTTTCATGTTGGAATCTCTTGCAGATCTGCAACTTCAATTGGTCGAAGCTAGTGGGAGACTACTGTTATTTAGAGGACAACCTCAGGATTTACTACCGCAGCTGCTTCAACAAAGTGGAGCACAGGCTGTGTTCGTAAATCGAGATTTCACCCCATTTAGTCAGCAACGAGATGCGGAATTGGAGAAAGTTGTAAAACAACAGGGGGGCGCTTGGCACAGCGTGGATGATTTACTACTGCATCCACCAGAAAATACGCGGAAAGCCGATGGCAAACCCTACACTGTCTTTACTCCGTTTTATCGAAATGCTGTTCGCTTGACTGTACCGCCCCCAAAGCCACTTCCGAAAGCACAGTGGGGAACTTCTGTTTTACCGATTGAGTCCAACAGAGGGTGTGACTTGATGTCGTTTCAGATGGAAGCCCGTCACCCAGAAACTCCAACGGGTGGTCGCAGTGCAGCGCTGGCAATTCTAGTAAAGGCTTCGCGATTTACAAACTATGGTGAAAAACGCGATTTCCCTGCGCTATCGCAGGGTACAACGCGACTTTCTGCGCATCACAAGTTCGGTACGGTTTCGGTGCGAGAAGTCTTTCACCACCTGCTGCCAACGTTGGGGAGTTCAGATCATCCTCTGTTGCGCCAACTCTACTGGCGGGACTTCTTCACTCAGATTGCTTTTCATTTTCCAAAAGTGTTTGGGAACGCGTTTCAATCCAGCTACAACGAGCTGCCTTGGTCCACCGATGAGCAACGTTTTTCAGACTGGTGTGAGGGGCAGACGGGTTTCCCCATTGTCGACGCCGGTATGCGCGAATTGAACAACACAGGCTATATGCACAATCGGGCTCGAATGATCGTAGCATCTTTTCTGACCAAAGATCTGCATATTGATTGGCGTTGGGGGGAACGTTACTTTGCTCAGCGCTTGGTAGATTACGACCCATGTGTCAATAATGGTAGTTGGCAGTGGGCTGCCTCTACTGGGTGTGATGCTCAACCCTACTTCCGTATCTTCAATCCTTGGCTGCAGCAGAAGAGATTTGATATCCAGTGTGAATACATCCATCGCTGGATTCCTGAACTGCGAGGTATTTCTCCAACCCGACTCCACCGTTGGGATAAAGAAGCTGATAGCTTGGGAGTCCAAGACTATCCTGCTCCAATGGTGGAGCATAGCCAGGTTAGCCAGCAGGCCAAAGAGCTGTTTGTAAAATATGCCCGGAGATAGCCTACAGCAATGATCCCAACCACTACCCGAATCGGATATTCCATTGCAGAGACAGGTATCAATGCCGTTGAGACTTTGCTACGACTCTATCTACTAATCTTCTACACAGATGCGGTTGGATTGGCACCGGGCTGGGCTGGACTGGCTGTGGCGTTGGGTCTTTGTTGGGATGCAGTGACCGATCCTCTGATGGGCTACCTCTCTGACCGCTGGTACAGTTGTTTGGGAGGTAGGCGTCCTTTTCTACTGCTAGGTGGCTTACTTCTCGGCATCAGTATCTACATTCTCTTTTCCCCACCTTCTCTGGAAACTACGGCAACAAAGTTCACTTATTTACTGGCGGGGTTTCTCTTTCTCAACACGGCGATGACGATTCTGTCGGTACCTCACATGGCAATTGCTGCAGAGATTACTGTGGAGCCGGATGAACGTTCTACCCTGTTTGCGATTCGCTTCGCTTGTGGAAACATCGGTGCAATCTTTGGTGCAGGATTGCCAGGATTTTTTGCAAGTGGCGAAAGATTACAGCCAATTGAGCAGCGACTCGCCATGAATGAAATGAGCATTTGGCTTGCTTTGGTTGTGTGGGGTACCGCTGGTTGGGCCTGGGCAGCTATAGCCAAGCAACCGATGCATCGTGCGGCCACTCATATTGAATTGAGGCAGAGCCTAGTTCAGATATGGCGCAACTCAGCTTTCCGACCGTTATTGTTGGCCTATGTAGTGGCCACCTTTGGGGTAGCCATCAATGGTGCCTTGGCACTTTACTATTACCGCTATCGGCTGTTGTTGGAAGAGCAGGCAGTTCAACTCATTCTGGTAGTTTTCATGTTGATACTGACACTCTCTTTGGTGGGTTGGGTACTACTTTCCAGAAAGCTGGGAAAACTGCGCCCCCTCCTACTAGGAGTCTCACTACTGGGCTTTTTCAGCTGTGTGACCTATCCTTTTTTTCCACCGGGTAATTTCTGGGTGCCATTGTTGGTGGGAGGTGTACTGTTAGGCAGTTGTGTCGGATCAGTTGTATTGCTAGATTCCTTGCTGACAGATGTGATTGACTATGACCAAGTCCGCACCGGTATACAACGATCAGGAGTTTACTTTGGAGTATGGCGACTAGGCGCCAAAATCGCACGCGCCCTCGCTGTGGCAGGCGCTGGTTTGGTGTTGGAAGTCATTGGGTTTACGCCTAACACTGTACAGTCGGCAGAAGTTTCGGAAGCATTGGCTTGGCTATTTGGTCCGGGAGTTGGGGTTTTTCTCGTGTTGGCAGCCTTGCTGTTGTGGCAATATCGTTTTGATGACGCTAAACAACGTCAGGTTCGGCGAATTTTGCAACGCAAAGAGGTACTTGCGGCACAAGCGTCGTAGGTGTAGATTGTTCTAAATTGATCAAATTCTGCTGACTCACTACCATCTTTGGTTTCGAAAAATCAGTTCATTTCTCAACGTATTGAGCAAACTCACATGTCCTGGAAACGTTGGTTTCTAACTGGATATCTTGGACTTCTTGCAGGGGTTACAAACGCACAGACGGATCGTCCCAGCGCTCTGTTGACACTGTATAGCGATCACTCTGTCCCTAGTTTGCAGGAACAGATCTGGCTATTAGAACTACAGCGCCTGCTGCAGAGTCGCTATTACCTCTGGATCGCGGCAGAGACCCCTGTTTTGACAAGTGCTCCGATGAAGACAGAAGCCAGCTTTGGTTTCCGTATGCAGCCACAGGCTGGGGAGATACGGTTAGAAATGTCCCGCAATCTTACCAATGCCTTAGTCCAGCATGTAGTATTTTGTCCGGAGCCTTGTGCTGGTAACGGTCGGACAGAAGCTCTGAGGACTCTACTCGCCTTTGTAGAGCCAAATGCGAGTGAACTGTGGGTTGCTGCACTACCAACTGTTCCTAAACGGAGAGGGATTACTCTACAGCGAAACACTTCAGCTTCTTCGATTGCTCGTTCCAACCCTGAGAGAAAGCCAGCGATCCAACGCCAGAAGACTTCCGCGCAAAAGAAGCCCATTGAGGTAGTACGTCCTGCAGATCAACCAGCAACTTTGGAGGAGAAACTAGTAGCTCGTGTTGAGAACCTTCCGCCAGCCAACTCAGCAAAAACAAAGGCTATAACTCCACCTACCAAAGCTAAGCCACCCGCCAAGAAAAAGAAGATCCGCAAGGATGTCCGGCAGGAGGAGCGACTTCCCAAAATTACTGGGAGAGTGCAGCCATCCAGACCACTTGTTGTCAGAAATGATAGTGCTAAAAACTCGACGACCAAAAGCGTTGGGTCTAGTGGTAATCAAATTCAGTTGGAGCAGTTTCGCCACAAGATCGCCGAGCGGAGCTACAACCGACAGATTTGGCAGGCCATGCGTAGTCAGTTGATGTTCTTCCGGCAGGAAAACAGTGACTTACCCAAACCGATGCCACTAAGGATTCGTCTGCGGATTAGTGTGAAAGGGAAGGTGATTGGTCAGGAGATTTTGGAAACCAGCCAAGTCCCAGAATTTGACGCATTAGTATTAAAGACCGCGCCCCTGCTAGAACTTTCACCACCGGATGAGACGCTAGTGCGGGAGCCTCCCTACGTGGTTGTCGTTCAGGTAGCGCCCTGAAATGATCAGTCGGTCTCGCTGAAAATGCGAGGCAGCCCGTTGAAGAAGATTAGCGGTGGTGTGACCCGTCCCAGTGGAGGTTCAGGCTTGATGGACTTGGGAAGATGCCGCTTGTGCGTGGCGGTGTTGGGTTCCAGCAGTAGACCGCGTTCATTAGTAAATTGCTGAATGATACTCTGGATCTGGCGCCCAGCGACTTTATCGCTGTGATCAATGGGGATTTTGTGGGCCCAAGCAGTTGCTGTTGAAAACAACATGGCAAGAGTGAGAGGCAGGAAATATTTCTGCTTCATGACATACTTTCCCGGTGATCAACCGGAATTTAGAGGGTCAGGGCAGCAGATTCCATTCTGCTCGTCCATGACGAAGGATGCGGTCATCCTGACACGACGAGTGATATAATTTTAGCAAGAGATGTGCCTCATAATCCTTAGAGGATCACACCATAGTTGGGTAGCTGCTCAGTGAT
>DPLM01000064.1 GCA_003541985.1 Deltaproteobacteria bacterium
GGGTGAAAAAGAAGACTACAAAGCTGAAGAAGAGCCTACTGATGAAGAATGGGAGGATTAATTTAAAAGTTAAGTATTGAAAGAGATTTTTAAGTAGCTGGAAGGATGAAAACCCCTATTCCGAGCAGGATGGGGAGCTCAGAGCAATGGCAGAGTCCCGTATAGTTCACTGGCAGCAGGCACCCCAAGAGATGACACTTTACTTTGAGTGGGATGCTTATCGTTGGCGATCATCTGGAAACTTAGGTGTTTCCTAGTCAATGTATCCGCCTGTCACAGTCGTTTTGCTGGGAGCACTATTCAGTAATGATCGACTCTGTCCTCTCATCATTAGGTAACACGCAATATCTCATGAACCCAACGCTTAAGACGCTCCTTACTTTTTCTTTTCAGCTGTCCGCTGAGCTTTTTGCACAACCAATTGTTGTTCAAATTCCTGAGCTTCTGCCGGGGTGTCAAAGAACTAAGTGCGCCATCCGCCATCACTCAGAGGGGCATGGTATCGACGAGTTCGAAAATTCAGCTCTACGCTACATTCAAGATAAATACTAGCGCACCTGCGCTCGTAAAACCCTTCTTTCTCAATAGGCTCTGGAAGAAGTAGCCCTTTCTTATCTGCAAGCAGGTGCTCCAAATCGTTCAACGTGCGAGCCTCTGCCTCCAGCATCCTCCTGCAAAGCCGGATCACCGTGTTGTCTTGCTTCACCGGTGCTCCATGGCTGCGATTGCTAAAACTACTTTCGTCGATGTGCATTTTGGCATGCCTATATCCCAACAATCTCACCAATTATATTGCTCTCATGGGGGCTCAGTATCGGTTTTGCGAAGAGCCAAAGTCTGTTTTTTTAGTATACATATTCAAATTTTGTTTACAGCTTTGCTGGTTTGCCAAGCTTGCTTGTCACTCATGACCAGCTCACATCTTGGTCGAGAGGGTAAATTGGTCGCCGTAGTTGTTTGTAATTGTAAGCACTGAAATCAGGTCGATGAATTCCGGGCGTATCTGCATCGAAAATGCGGGATGCCACATCCCTGAAGTCTGCTCGAAAATGAACAGCGCTCTTGAGGACTAGTAGGCGATATTCTGACAGCTTGACACCGGTAACTCTCAGCATCTCTTTGTCCAGGCACTGACGACGCTCTGATGAAACCACTACCTCGACTCCCCCAACAACTAGGGTAGCTGTTCGTCCAAGACTGTCCTCGACACCCTGAAACATTGGTCCCCGATAGGTAAATACGCCGTCACAGAGTGTTTTGACAAGGGCCTCTCCCTGAACTGGACTGCCGTGTCGGTCATCTGTTTTGCCACCCAATCGCACCTGAATCGTGTTGCCAACCCCTGCAGCATGAGCTTGCCTAGCAGTTTCTGAATCGAAAAGAGTACCGACCAAGCCGCCCTTGAAGTTGGCATCAATCATTGCTTGCAGCGCGACGGTTCCGTCACATGGTGCTCCACCACCGGGGTTATCCGAACCGTCTGCGAAGATTGTAAGTCCCTCGCCAGGATGCTGGTTGACGAACTCCATAACGTCTTCGATCTTGGATAGCTGAGGCTGCAAATCTTCCCGGAGGTTCCATACCATACCGGCTAATTCATCTGCTTTGGTGTTTGCCAACTCTTGATCGCCGTTTGCTGTCACAAGAACTGATACGCCTGCTTGATGAATATCAGCGAAGGGGAATCCCATCGCAACGGTTGCAGTCAGAATGTCTGGCCCAGCTTCCAGTTGATGGACTTGCTGCATCAAGGACTGCATTGGCTCTCTGAGCGTACATTGCATCGGTGGCATCGTAATCAGTGGCAGTTTCCGAAATGCCTGTATTGGTACAACCTCATTGCGAACGATACGTGCTAAGAGTTCAATCGCCTCCCGCCCCCTTTCGTTCATATCAACGTGCGGATAAGTATCATAGCCGATGATCACATCAGCTAAGTCAGCCATCCTCTCTGTAATGTTAGCGTGCAAATCGAGAGTGACGACGATGGGCACATCTTGACCGACAAGATTACGAACGGCATCAATGAACTCACCCTCAGCATCCTGATAGCTCTCCGTCACCATTGCCCCGTGGAGGTCAAGCAGAACTCCGTCGACTGGTAGCACCTTTTCAAGCCGCTCTAGAAACCACCCCAGCATCGTATCGAAAGCCTGCTGGGCAATGATGCCGGAAGGACATGCTGTGGCAGTCAACAAAGGTAGCAGTTCTATCCCGGCAGCTTGGGCTCCATCGATGTAACCACCGTGAATGGAGCCTGTGCCAGCATATCGCTCAATGATAGCATTTCCACCATTCAAATGGGATCCCAATTGGCTATATCGAATAAAGTCTGCCAGGGTCGTCGGCGTGGTGGAGAATGTGTTGGTTTCGTGCTGAACACCTCCACTGGCAAGGCGCATGATTACCTCCTTTCTAAGTTGTTTTGTTGGCAATGTTGCAAAAGACAAGAAGTTGGCAAATGCAGCAGATTTTGAATTCATTCCCTTTCACGTACCACAGATATAGAACTCATGCAATTGATATCATTAATACTATTTTCTTATTAATCCCGATCTGTTCAGTTAGGTTTCTAACAGCGACGCTACTATATTAACCAATGATTTTCTCTACACTTTACGAACAACATGACGCACGACATCCCAGATCTGAAACAACTCCATTCTCCGTCTTCAAGCTATCCTTCCTGCTTTCAAAATACTTGCAATAACTGGATCCGATTAGACCAAAGCGTACCCTAAAAACCTCCTCCTATCTTGCAGACCTCTCTCCTCTGTAACAAAGTATGCAGCTCCCTAAAAGGATTTTGGAGCGCCTGAGTATGTATCTAACTATCAGCACGATAAATTCCGAGTAGTGAAAGGACCAATGGACAAGCCTTACACTATCAAATTCTTTGCTCCAGACGGGAATCCGGAACATTGTAATATCCTCAATAAGATGAATTGGACAGGGACCGGTCAAGAGGTGTCGAGAGATGCCTTCAGCACCTTCAATGGTAGGGAAGAGTTTCGCAGGCGGGAATCCACATAACTCTACGGGGTCACGGATTCTGATGATATGACGTTAGACTTAGAAGAGTCCGATGATCGCCCGACAGTCTACATCGGGCAGGTCGATGGTGTAGGTGAACGTCTAAAATTACATCTGGAGACCAAAGAATTCTGGGATCGGGCAACAGACTTTGTCTCAAGTAATAAAGGTCTTAACAGGGCCTACATTTTTGGGGGACTTGTTAACAATATAGCAACAGCACTACCGAAATTGGGAGTTCCTACTATCATTTGAATGACACGACCCACCTTAACAATACGGTAGTTGACTACATGGTGAACTCGGATGTGACGATTCAGCTGGTTTGAACGAAATGGTGGATCGTGTTAATAAGATTTAGAAATTTTTGTAATGCTTGACCTGCGCCTAATAATTATTTATTTTTTTAAGTAAATCTTTTTCTAAACTTTTTCTTTTTGAAGGTACTCATGCGCTTCTTACTTGGCACTTTATTCTTGCTCATAACATTCACATCTGTTTCAGCCTCAAATCTATTTGAACTAACAGCACCTGATATTGATGGCTCCAAACTCCCCCTTGAGGTGTTTCATGGTAAGGTCGTCATGGTAGTGAATACCGCCTCTCGTTGTGGATTTACTCCACAGTACAAAGGTATGGAAGAAATTTATCAAAAATATCAAGATCAGGGTTTTGTTGTCTTGGGTTTTCCTAGTAATGATTTCAATCAAGAATTTTCTAGCAACGAGAAAATCAAAGAATTCTGTGAAGGCTTCCGCATTAGTTTTCCTCTATTTGCCAGTGCGTCAGTAAAGGGACCTGAAAAACAACCAGTTTTTAATTTCCTAACAAATTCGTCCCCTCACAAAGCAATGCAGGGAGATGTGAGATGGAATTTTGAAAAGTTTCTAGTCGATCGTCAAGGAAAAGTCATTGCGCGCTACCCCTCAGCAGTTCCTCCTACACACCCACAAATAGTTAATGAAATTAAGAAACTATTGTAGCAATCTAGTTGTGTTTTTG
>DPLM01000081.1 GCA_003541985.1 Deltaproteobacteria bacterium
GAAAAGTTACCTGTTTATCTTATTGAATATCATGATTTTTTCTTGCGCAATCATCCCTACGAAGATGTGGCTGGCAATCCCCATCCAGATAATGGAGAACGCTTTGGTTTCTTTTGCAAAGCTGCTCTGCAACTCTGTCTAGCTGAAAACTTCATTCCGGACATCGTTCATGTTAACGACTGGCAAGGAGCTTTAGCATGCCTCTATTTGCATCAGTATCGTAAAACCAATTCTGAGTTTGCTGGGACACGCTCTCTGATGACTATTCACAATGGTGGCTATCAAGGGCATTGCTCTGCCTCTGCAAGATCCTTTCTGGAGATTGGAGATGATTGGTTTTGTCCAGCAGGGTTTGAAGATCATGGACAAATCAATTTATTGAAAGGCGGGCTACGGGCTGCAGACCAATTGAATACAGTAAGTGTTGGTTATGCTGAAGAACTAAGAACTCCACTGGGAGGACATGGTCTACATGAATCTTACGAGGCACGTAAAGAGGCTTTCAGTGGAATTTTAAATGGCTGTGAATACGAAGTATGGAACCCTTCAACCGATCCGTTCCTAACTACTAGTTATGATCTAGGGAATTTATCAGGAAAAATTCAATGTAAATCGACGTTGCAAGCTGAAATGGGACTAAAAGAAGTTCCTGAAGTTCCGTTGATAGGGATTGTTAGCAGGTTGACTGGACAAAAAGGATTTGATTTCTCTTTACCGGCGATTGCCAAAGTTCTGAGTAAAAAAGTTCAGTTTGCAATTCTAGGTAGTGGAGAGCGCTGGATTGTTGAGGAAATCGTTAGATTGAGTGAAATGAATCCAGAGAAATTGCGGTTTCACAATGGTTATAATGAGGCCTTAGCTCATCGCATTGAAGCTGGAAGTGACTTTTTCCTGATGCCATCGTTGTATGAACCCTGTGGACTCAATCAGATGTACAGTCTTCGCTACGGCACGCTTCCGATCGTTAGAGCCGTGGGAGGCCTTCGAGATACAGTTTGGGAGAGGGACGTATCGGGAGGAGATGGAACTGGGTTCGTATTTACAGAGCCCAACGCAGACGATACTCTTGCAGCTATAGAGAGAGGGATAGATTGTTTTACCAATGACTCCGCTTCATTCCAAAACAGAATTTATTTAGGTATGCGTCAAAGATTTTCTTGGAAAAACACAGCTGCTCAATATGAAAAAATCTACTCTAAAGCTCTGAAATCACCTATTAATTAACCCAATTCTCCACGAAACAAGCGATCCACCTCATTGTTCCATGATTCCGTCTCTTTTGAATTTGGAGGATTTGGAAATTCTGGCATCACCAGACCTTCCCGATTTTGAGCTTCTAGCAACCGGCGAATAGCTTTAAGTTCTGAATTGTTTTCCTGAACAGCGTGTAAAAGTGCTTTTAGGAGTTCTACTTCCATCTGTGCGTACTCAGTTACTTTGACTTCAAAGAGTCGTTAATGGGTGATCTCACGAAGGCAGAATTCGACAGAATGCGCATAGCTCTTGCCAAAGAGATTGAAGTGATTCAATAGGTGATAAAGTTGATAGACGTTTTGTCTCCGGGCAAAGCCTTCACTTTTTGGCCGTATTTCATGATAGGCTTGATAAAATTCAGGTGGAAATCCTCCAAAAAGGTAAGTCAACGATAAATCTGCTTCTGCATCACCATAATAAACGGCTGGATCAATCACAACTGGCTCGCCATTGGTGGTTACCAATACATTTCCGCTCCACAGATCTCCGTGTAGCAAAGAGACCTGTAAAGATGAGCCTTCGAGTGGTGCTGGCCATAGACTCTCCAACTTATGCCAAAGTAATTTTATTCTTATGTTTGGCATACCACGCTGCACTGCCATTTCCCATTGGGGTAACAGCCTTCTTTGCCAGAAAAACTCCTTCCATTCTCCTATGCAATTATTTTTCTGTGGATTCCGGCCAATGAAATTATCTTTGTGGAATCCAGGAATTTTTTGGCAATAAGCATGTAAGTAAGCCAACTGTCGGCCTAAAATTGGCCAAAAATCAGTTGGTGGATTGATTGCTTTAGGTATGAATTCTAAAATTAGGAAATCTTTTGTTAAGCCAATGACTTTAGGAACGCGGATCGCATCTGATTTGGCTAGTTCATAGAGCCCCTCTGCCTCTGCTTTGAGCATTCCAGGTAATAAACCCTTTGACAACTTAACGAAAACAGAACCTTCTGCTGTTCTCACTTGCCATGCTTCACTAATACAGCCACCAGAAACCAGCAACAAATCACGAATTTTTCGTTCCAGGACAGCTTGCAGACTTTCACGGAGCTCCAAGTTCATTGAGCTTTCAATCTCTCCATCAATCCCGCACATGCATCTTCCAAAATATCAATCACTAGTTCAAAGCCCTCATCTCCACCATAGTATGGATCTGGGATTTCATTCTCCTTCATCTTTTCACAGAAATCAGTCATTCTTCGGATTTTAGATGCGTATTCTCTTGAAGAATCCAGAGCTCTCACATCTTGGTAATTACGATCATCCATAACTAGAATCAAGTTATAGTAAGGGAAGTCACTCGCTGGATGAATTTTACGAGCACGGCTTGGCAAATCATATCCTCGTATTTGAGCATGCTTCCGCATTCTCACTTCAGCTGGCTCTCCGACATGATATCCATGCGTCCCAGCAGAATCACATTTAATCAAATTTTCTAGCCCATTATTCCTAATCAGCTGAAGCATAATCCCCTCAGCTGTTGGGGAACGACAAATATTGCCCATGCACACAAAAAGTAACCGAGTCTGCCTTTTATTCATTTCTTACCACTTTGAAAGACGAACACATAGCGGCCTACGGCGATTTCATCTCCATCATGCAGTTCTTTTTGCTCAACCCGCCTTGAATTTAGATATGTCCCCTCTGTACTTAGATTTTGAAGTTTGTAAACTGTTCCTGACCTAAAGATGCGTGCGTGTCTGAGATTAACACTTGAATCCTCAAGTACCATATCGCAAGTCTCAGATCTACCAAGCATCATGATGTTTCGTACTAATGGAAAATCCTGACGATTACCAAGAAAGCGCAAAGAAGCCGTTGAAGAAGGCAAGGGACCTTTCGGAGTTAACGATCGACGTGGATACAGCAGTGGGTTTCCTTCTTCAGCAGAGGGAAGCACAAAGACGGGTAAGCGATTTCTGAAAAGCAGGGTTAACTCACCGATATCTAGCACGTCCTCATTTTGCAGCAAGACTTTGTTCATGCGGCGACGATTCACCAACAGCGCATTCTTGCTATTCCGGTCTTCCAAGTAAAATGAATTCTGCTTTGGAATTAGTGCGACTTTCTCTAAATTCGAGGACAATCTAAGCTTATTTTTTGTTTCAATATCGTTTAGATAATCCAAAGTATAGTTCTTTAGTTCCAAGGGCAAAAATCGATTATTCTCTCCGGGAGTGATGATTTCAAAACCAAGTTCAACTTCGGTTTTGCGAATAGGTTTGCTACGTGATCGCCAAAACCAGAAAAGGCAACCAGCTAAGGTCATCATCAAGCCGATCAGGATTCCAAATTGTAAGGGATCCATTGGCTCCAGCTGAGACACAATTTTAGGGGTATCTAAAGAAGACGGAGTGGGTTCGTGCAAAACAAATTTTACACTTGGGGCTTGCATATGCGCATTGGCATGTATTGGTATCAGCCCTATCAATAGCGACGTTCCTGTAAGGAGTAGTTGCCAGTTACGAATTGAATCATGCATTGCTATTTGGTGAACTGTAGCAGTGCCGTTCCGATCTTGATAAGGTCTCCTGATTGGAGTTCTTGCTGCGCAACAGGTCTGTAATTCAACAAAACTTCCTGTGAATCACCATAGTTCTTTAGCAACATTTGACCCTGATCTCTCTCGATACACGCTTGGTTTCCACGCACTTCGCGAAAGGGATGTAGGATCAAATTGTTTTGTAGGCCATACCCTAGTGAACTATAAAACGGGTGGAGCCAGTAAACATGCCCTTCACGCTCCCCGGTTAGTAGGTGTAATCGGGAACGATTGAACAGCGCTTCTGGCAGTCCTAATAGCAGTGAAATGCCAAAACCTATTGACAACAGCGGAATCCAACTAGCAAATCCTTGAACTAGAAAAACCGACTGCAATGTTAATAAAAAATAGAGAGCTCCACCGCCACCGATAGCCGCATAGAGCGCCAGTTGAAGGCGGACTTTCCAAGCACGACATCCTCTCGAAGTTAGAATTCCGATTCCACCTCCCAATAAAACCGCGTAAAGCAGTCCTCCAAATTGGTACTGTGGAAATCTCTCGGAAAATGTTAAAGAGATTAAAGTCATACCCAAGCCTAGTAACAAACCATCAAACAAACCGTTTACTCCTTGTTTGACCAAGGATTCAATTTCACTTCCTTGAAAGTAGATCTCACGGATTTGGAGTGCCATACCCAAGCCAGATCCAAGTAACGTCCACTCCAAAATGTGATGTAATAATGGAAGTGTCGTTTCCGGCAAACTAAGCAGGCTCTCAGCGGCAATTAAAACGAATTGCGCTACTAGCCAACTTAAAAGGCTACCAAGCAGCCCAAGACCTAACACACTTGGTAGATATAAATGTCTCATTACTGGAGTGAATTGCTGGAGAAAATTGGCTTTTAGGGATGCTCCGAGGAAAGGAGCATCACCTTGTTCAAAGAAAACTGCAAAAGATTTCTTTGGTCGTCAATTTCTGTGGATTCAGTTACTGGGAGGTGAGAGTTTTTTACGAATGAAAGTCGGGATATCTAAGTTTTTGTGAAAATCCCTTCGGTTCTGAAACACACGAATCGTCGGTTGCGCAGTCAGAGTTGGATTAGCAGTTGGGATCGTGGTCTTCTCAATGCCATCAACATTATCTGCAATGCTTTCAGTGGTTCTGGATTGCTCTGTGAGTTCCTGAGATCGCTGCTTATGAGCATCCGTCAACTTCTTAGCCGCAGAAGAGTTAAAGATCTCTTTTGGAGCACTCTCAATTTCTACCCCTTCTGGCCGCCGTATTCTTGCATCTGAGACAGTTGCTACTGCGATTACTGGCTCCACAGTTTCTACGACAACAGAATCTTCATTGCTATCAAGTGGTGGATTTGTTTTTTGGATTGTAGGAGTTGCCTCAACCTGGCTCACCGCATTATCTGGTTCTTCTAACGGAACTCTTTCCTCTAAAAAGTGATTTGTTGGTGCGGCAACATATATTACAGGTTCAGCCTCCTCATCGCCAACCTCACTTTCCCCAAGAGAGTAAAAGGGCGGCTCTTCAGATTCATCATCTTCGATTTTTGCCGTTTCTTCATCTTTAGCATCAAGACTGAGAGCAGGAATTGGTCCTGGTTGGATTTCATTTTTTTCAGGTGTGTGCTTATTCTGTTCGACTTCGGCTACTAGGGTGATTGCATCCTCTTCTGCTGGTGATAATGATGAATCTTCTTCAACATTTATTTCTTGTTCTGGGACGAAAACGATCGCTGGAGTAATTGCTTCATTTGCTTCCTCTACCTCCACTTTCTCTTCCTCTTCTTTAATCACTGTAGCGACTGTAGGTCTTGAGGGCTCAAATCTCGTAGTCTTCGGCTGAACTCCTACCTCTTTTAGATCTGGTATTTGCTTTTCGATGATTGGCGGCTCTGCAACTTTTTCGATAATTTCTTGAGTGGGATTTTTCGTTGAAACAGATGATTGATTGTCAAAGCCTGTTGCAATTACCGTAATCAGAATCTCATCGCCCAGGCTTGGATTGATGGAAGCACCCCAAATGATGACCGCATCTTCATGGCCTTGTTCCTCAATAAACGATGATGCCTCGTGAACCTCGTGTAGTGTCATGGACTCGCTGCCGACAACATTCATCAGAATGCCTCGAGCTCCTCTGATATTGCAATCACTAAGAAGCGGACTATGGATGGCTCGTTC
>DPLM01000318.1 GCA_003541985.1 Deltaproteobacteria bacterium
TTTTCTTTTCTGCTTCTTTCCAAATTAGATCATCGTAAAATTCTAATCATCTCTATACTCAATCTGGGAATACCGTTAAAGTTCGGTTTCTTAGTATCCTTAATATTCGTGAAGCAATTTATCACCCTGAAAAGTTCTCCTTCGTTCTTTTGTTTTGTGATGTAAGTTTAGATTGGGGTAATTGGGTTGGAATTTTAATATTTTCACTAGTGAGTCACATATTCTGCTCCGCCACCTCCTAGGCAACGGCATATTCTCAACACTGGTGAAAAGGCTAGTGCAGTTGGAGTTCCTCTGGCTAACCGAACCAATCACTCAAGCAGATTACGCCTTGGCAAACCAGTGTGATTAATCATCGTAAAGTTCGATGATTTATTGCATCAACACTGCTAACTCATTTGGGAAAAGGTGATTCTAAGCACGCATTTGATAAAACTTTTCACCATTGAAGCAGGCAAATTGCTTCCAAGAAAATCAACGCTACGCCTCGGCCAGAGCCAAGTCAAGGAACCTTTTTTTGTTACTCAAAGCGTCACATGAACTCAATTTACAAAAACTTCTTTAATTTTATATACTCATTCTTCGATTTTAAGAACCATTCAGTCATGAGAAAAATTTTGATCAATCGGCTAATCCCAGTAACTAGTTACGTATTGCTGGCCCTACCGTTTCACCCGCTTCCAGGGTGGATAGATGCCCCGCCCCTGAGATGATTTCTAGTTGTGCGTTGGGTAATTTTCCAGCCATTTCCTCATGAACAACAGGAGGAGTTATTTGATCAAGTTCCCCAGATATAATCAGGGCAGGACAGTCAATCGTCGCCAAGGTTTCGGTACTATCAGGACGATTAAAAATTGCGGTTTGCTGCCTTAAATATTCTTCGGGTGAAGTCCGATAGATTATCGCCATCAACTTCTCTGATTTCTCAATATCTTCTAGATAATCTGGGGCTGCTAGCATTCTGCGAAAAAGCCTAGTCATCTGATCAAACTTTCCCTTTTGTACCAGTTACATTGTTTGTTTACGTGCTTTTACTCTTTCTGTATTGTCTAGTCGATGCATTGTATCACAGAGAATAATAGCCTTAACACGTGCCGGAGCTTGTCTCCAAATTTCAAAGGCGACATACCCACCCATTGAAAGTCCTCCAGGAATAAAGTCCCCCTCGACTTTCTCCAAAACAAACTCTGCCATTTTGAAGATAGAATCTTGATCTCGCATAGTAGGCTGGTGAACTTCAAAATCAGCTTTTTGTAGATAATCCTTAGTCATTTCCCATAGGTATGAATCACAGGCCAGCCTGAAGTAAGACCACAGATGATTGATCAGGGATCATTCTTTTTCATACGATTGAGGTGGCTGATGTTTCAGTGAGATTGAGTTCATACAGAAGCGGAGACCTGTTGGCGCTGGGCCATCTTCAAAGACATGGCCCAGATGTGCGTCACAACGAGCACAAAGTACCTCAGTTCGAACCATAAAATGACTTCGGTCCACTTCAGTTGCCACAGCATCTGGATGAATTGGTTTAGTGAAACTTGGCCACCCTGTGCCAGAATCAAACTTATCTGTTGCATCAAACAATGAGTGACCACAGCAGGTACAAACGTAAGTTCCAGGTTTTTTATATTGATTATAAGTCCCTGTAAAAGCTCGTTCAGTGCCTTTTTGGCGGCAAACGTAAAATTCCTCTGAGGTCAGTTGATTTCTCCACTCCTTTTCCGACTTAATCACTTTTTCCATAATTTATCTTGTGAAAATTAGGTTGGTGAATTGATCTCCATCTTGTTGCGGAGGAGATCGATTAGTTTAGGAAATTCATGGCCTTTGAAAACACTTTTTGTTAGTTTTAATTTTCCATGTGCAAAAAAACATAAATAACTCATATGCATTCTGCAGATGTGAACCCTCAGCATCGACACTGAGAACTCTATTTGAAACACATTCTGACTAGAAATCAATCATTGCTGAACGGCGAAGTCACCGGAGATCTTAGTTCATGAGCGCTATCGGGACAGGAAGTTCCCGTAAATCTAACTCCGTTCAGGCAGTCGAAGAAGCCTTCCGAGAAGCCCGCATAAAGGTTCAGGGCTTTGTGGATTGGGGGTTGGTCTTTTTTTCAGCAAAGCATATGGACCATGCTGAAAATATTCGACAATTCTTGGTTCAAAACACGCCCGGAACCCAATGGGCCGGTTGCAGCGCAAGTGGTGTACTTTCTGAAAGTGGAGAAATCTTTGGGGAACCAGGTCTGGTAATCTTACTGGCCCGGACCCCAGAAATCAGAACTAATGCCCTCACAACCTGTCAGCGTCGAGAACATTCACCAAGTGTGGCTCACCAACTTCGCGAATTTCTTGAAGGGCTGCAAAGTGAGGAACCTCTTTTCCTTTTTTTCCCTGATGCTTATAAGCAAACTCCACATAATTTCATCAATACCCTGCGCTATACAAGCAATCAGCCTCAAGTTTTTGGTGCAGGTTCTTGTGACGATGGTGCTTGGAATCGCTCTGTCCAATTGGGACAGGATGAAATTATCGAGCATGGCATTACTGGGATGACATTGGTAGGAGAATTTCGTTACCAAGTAGGAATAACCCAATCAGCCCTTGTGATTGGGGAACCAATGTTCATCACAAAAGTAGAAAACAACCAGATTATCGAATTGGACGGACACTCAGCCCTAGAATCTTACGTACAGGCGTCTGTGGAACTTGGATTCAATGATATCGAAAGCGCTGCTCAACAACTGATGCTCAGCTTTCCATTAAACGTCCAAGAACCCCAGTTTGTTGGAGAATCTACTATCATAAGACATCTCACTGGAATTGATGTAGTCAGCCAAGGCTTGGAAGTCCCCGAGTTGGTGAAGGAAGGGAATGTTGTTTCATTTGCCCTACGTAATCGTATAGCTGCAGAAGAGGATCTAGAAATCATGTTGGATCGAATTTGGGATACTTTGCCGGAAACACCTGCTTTTGGAATCTATTTTAACTGTGCCGCACGTGGGCGTCCGCTCTATGGTGAAGATGATGTTGACCTCAAGCAGATACATCAACGTCTTGGTTCCTTCCCGATCATTGGTTACTTTGGAGCTTTTGAATTAGCGCAGGTACCTCTGGGGCTTCAACTCTATTACTACACAGGTGTACTTGTTTTGGTTTACCTTTGAACGAGAACGCTTGGCCATTCTTTTCTGCCTTTCAGAATCAATGTCTACTACTGGAAGATAGAAAACTCATTGACTGATCAATCTCCTCATCGAATCCGAGGGTTCCTTCTAGTCACAACGGGGGTTCTGTTCATCTCACCAGACTCCCTGTTGATTCGGTTAGCTGATCAGCCCCCAGAAATACAGTTGTTTTGGCGCAGCTTATTTCAAGGTATGGGACTCGCTCTGTTCACAGGTTTTCGCTACCAATTCGATTGGTGGAAGCGGGTGCGACAGGTTGGCCGACCAGGCTTGGTCGTAATGGTCGGTTTGATCAGCGGCTCAACTTGCTTTGTTTTAGCAATTCAGCATGCTCAAGTTGCCCACGTCCTGTTATTGCTAAATACCACTCCTGTCATTGCAGGGGTGCTAAGTTGGCTGGTGCTGGGAGAAAAAATCAACCGCTTGACCTGGGTTTTGATCGGGATCAGCATCGTTGGGTCCACCTTGATTGTCATGGATAGCGCTGCAATGGGTGAATCTGGTTCAAGTGCGTTTGGACTATTGATGGCGCTTGGTGCTGCGCTAGCGACTGCAATTAACTTTTTAGGCGCGCGTTCCCGGGCTCCCTTGGATGTGACCCCCGTTCTTGTTCCTGCCTGTTTCCTTCTCAGTCTTGGATCTGGTTTACTCGGCGGTGCTACTTTGCCACCATGGGAAAATTTACGCTGGTTGTTGCTGCTGGGGGGAATTTGTCTCCCAATGGCTTACATCGGAATTCAATCTGGTCCACGCTACATCAGCGCACCTGAGACAAGTATGATTATGCTTCTAGAAAGTGTATTCGGGATCCTACTAGCTTGGATATTCTTACAAGAATTACCTGGTAAGTTGGGAATTCTTGGTGGCGGACTCGTGTTGATTGGGCTATTGACTAAGGCTTGGTGGGAGTGGAAGAAAGCACCTCCGCAAACTCTTACAAACCCTCTCTTGTAATCGGATAAATCTAGATGATCCAACTCTATTATTTCCCTACCCCTAATGGGCACAAAATCACCATTTTTCTTGAAGAAACCAAGCTAGATTACAAAATTCATCCTATTGATATTCTCAAAGGTGATCAATTTGAAAGCGAGTTCCTAAAGATTTCTCCAAACAACAAAATACCCGCAATTGTGGATACCGAGCCTAAGGATGGAGAGGGGCCTCTCTCCTTGTTTGAATCAGGCGCAATTTTGCGCTACCTCGCTCAAAAGACCGAGAGATTTTATCCTCAGAGAATTCGAGAAGCCTGGGAAGTTGAGCAGTGGCTAACTTGGCAGGTTGCGCACTTTGGTCCAATGTTGGGACAGAATCATCATTTTAACATCTATGCCCCAGAGCAGTTGCCGTATGCTAAGGAACGATACACTCGAGAAACCAGCCGTCTCTACAGTGTCCTGAATAATCGGCTTCGAGATCGTGACTTTGTGGCTGGAACCTATTCCATTGCAGATATGGCGATCTATCCTTGGGCAATCAGCTGGGAGAGGCAGAAGCAGGATTTATCAATGTACCCATACGTGGCTGACTATCTAAACCTGATTGGTAGTCGACCCACTGTCAAAAAAGCCTATGAGATCGGGCAACAATATAGAAGAGTGGATACCAACCAGATGAAACCTGAAGAATGGCAAACTCTTTTTGGCAATAAAATAGCAGAAAAATGAGCGATCTATCTTGGACAGAATTTATGAAGGTGGACCTTAGGGTTGGGACCATTGTTGATGTGCAACCCTTTGCTGAGGCCCGTAAACCAGCCTGGAAACTCTGGGTTGATTTTGGAGAAGAATTGGGTGTGAAGCGCTCAAGTGCCCAGATCACACAACATTACCAAATGGAAGACCTACTTGGTAGACAGGTCGTTGGCGTTGTAAATTTTCCACCAAAGCAGATTGGGCCTTTTCTGTCAGAGTGCTTGGTGACAGGTTTCCCAGACGAACAGGGAGCTGTAGTGTTGACAAAACCTGAAAGAGTCGTTCCCAACGGAAGCCGACTCTTCTAAGATACGTCAACTCAGGATTGCATTGAAATTTACAATATCTTTTCTCAAGGAGTAAACGATTGTGGTCAGCGCGATACTTCGTGAGTAGTCAAACCGTTGATGCATGTTGGTGATGATTGTCTCAACAAGCTTCTGTACCCTTGGATCAATGCTCATATAATGATTATGGTCGTTCAACTTATGGAAGAAGGCATTATGTAGTATCTCTGGGTTGATTTCCTCCTCGATTTTGCGGTGAGAGAGTGCTCTGGAGTACTCTTGTGCAAAGCAGTTAAGCAGGTTATCATTTCTTGAATTAATGATCGTGCGATTTCCCTCCAGCACTAAATCTCCACTAGATTGCAGATCTAAGAACTTTTGCGCGATCATCTGCCGGAACAGCTCCTCGTCCATTTCCGGCCCCAATACCCTCTCCATGCTCTTCATGTAGTTGTAATCAGGCTCGTCTACTTTCATTCCGCTGTTTGGATCAATGAAGGTAAAGCGAGGTACCATCACGTGGGCAAAAGCTCTATTCCTTTGTGCACGAGCCAACAATGCGTATTGCAGATATCTTCTCAGGTCGGCTTCAATTTGATGGGGATCTCTATCCACTGTACAAACTGTGATTTCCTTACGAATGATGTGAAAGTAGATAGCTCGAACTACTCCAACCAATCCTTTGAAGTCTCCGTAGTCTCCTTCTCCTTCGTGCAAGTCATAGCGCCCAACACTTCGATCTAATACAGGCTTCCGCTTGCGTGTGTAACGTGTATCGATCTCCAACCAATGATGTAAATCTGGGCCTTCTGTGATGATACGGTTCAGTTGGCTTAGAAAAATGCCAACATGCACTTTCAGTCCATCTGAACTTGCCATCGTGTTTCGCATCACATTTTGTAACTGCCGAATCGAAATCCCATTTCGCCCTTCATTAGGATAGTGTTCCTTCCACAAATCCCGCATAAATTCATCGTCAATCAATCGTAGGTCTTCCTCACTGAAAAGCCCTGAATCACGCAGATTCAACGATTCAGGATGGTGAGAGATTTGTTCCCGAAAACTGTGCTCATCACAAAGATTCAAACCTAGTCGCATTGCCTCGTTTCGGAAAGGGTGCCAATGTGGGAGCTTTTTAATGGTGTTGACTGGGTCCTCAGCATATGCTGAATAGATGAAGAGTTTTTGCTCGGGAGTGATGTTTAGATATAGTTCGATTTTCCGTTGACTCCAACTCGAAGGAAATTTCTTTCGCATTGGCGGCAAAAGTCTTGTCATCACTGAGTAGTAGGAGGCGATCCTGAGAAGATTTGGATCAACGTCATACTTCTCGCGCATATTTGCCAGATCCCTACGGAGGATATCTGTTTCGCTGCTCGCATCCAAAAGATAATTCACGGGGACCTTCTCTATGCGGTCCAATAATTTTGAGGAAGTCAGTTGGTGGTCCAGCAGTTCCATTTCCTCAATATTGGTTGTAAGTATTACAGTACTATCCACTGCGGTTTGTGTCGATTCAACTGAAACCCTACCGCTACCAAGCAACATTAATAGGGGCTTGTAATCACTTTCACGAATCCGCTCTCCACTGACTCCAAAGGCGTCATGGATATGGAGAATCCCTCTATTAGATCCAATGATTGACCCCTCATAATATCTTAAAGACTTGCCTGGTAAGTGCTCATTGACAATTCCCATATCTTCCGCGCTCAGATCCTGTGGGTTGACGCGGACTCGCAGATGCTGCATGTCATCGATGTTAGAAATTCCATGAGCCTGAGCACCAGAAAACTCGATTTCTTCAACTCGAACATACTTTTCCAGGATCTCAAAAAGACTCATCCCCTCATTTTTTGGATTACTGAGAAGTTCTTCCAGAATATCGAGGGTCTTTTTATCAAGATTGGCATTTTGGTAGAAACTTGGGATCAGTAGTGTTCGTTCTTTTTGTTGCTGGTTAATATGATCGAAAAGTTCTTGCCGGGGCCGACTTAGACTCCCATCAGCCTTCTGCATCAAGGTTGGGAAAAGCAGCAGAGGATTATGATGAAAAGAAGAGTGTACTTCCACGC
>DPLM01000270.1 GCA_003541985.1 Deltaproteobacteria bacterium
GGATCTGTCATAATTGTAGCCGGATTGCTGTTGACCAAAATCACCCGAAACCCTTCTTCCTTGAGGGCTTTGCAGGCCTGCGTACCACTGTAGTCAAACTCACAGGCTTGACCTATTACAATAGGGCCGGAGCCAATCAGGAGGATGGAGGAGAAGTCATTTCTTCGAGGCATAGTTCAGCCCTAACTACTCAACTTGAATTTATGAGCGGATTTTAAGTTAGTATTGATTCAGTGAGGCAGGCAGATATTGTAATGAAACCCAGGATTTTGTTCCGAAGACAAGTGGAATAGCCATCACTTTAACTTCGGAAGATTCTCAGGAAGCGCGCGGGACTTGCAAGTCTTTTAAAAACTTCACTACTTGACTCGATTTAGAGCTTCTTCATAGAGGTTTTCGCTATCACGAAGATTCGCTGATTCATAAAATTTTCTGGCCTGTTGTCTTTGCCCTAGCGCTTCATATGCCAAGCCCATGTTGTAATCATCAGCTGCTGTCCGGTCTTTGCGTCCCTGAAGGTGAGTGATTGCCTCTTCATACGCGTTCCCTAGAATCAAAGTAATTCCAACTTTGCCACCATTGTCATCAATAGTCATTTCAGCTGTCCTAAAAATGGGTGTAACTTGAGCAATATATTTCTGAGCAATTTGTTCAGTCAGTCGATATTGCAGATCCAGATTGGATAGAGGTACTCGACTATAATGTCTGAGATTGTATCCCTGGGTTAGATATTGCTCGCCATTTTCCGCAGTCATTTCTGTTTTTTCAGCTTCGTTAAGAAATCGCTCAGCCAGATTCTCGTCTTCCTGAAAGTTTTTGATAATCCACAGTCTCACGTTCTCAGGCAAATGGGACGTTTCACTTTTTCCACCCCATTTACGAACATAAAATGCCTGTAGAGTTTGAGGAGGAATAATTTCCTCTCCATTACTTTGGAGATTGAGGCTAATGCGAACCTCAAGAGCTCCCATCAATTCCACGTAAGGAGTCCACTCCTCAATCCCACCGTCAAGTGGTTCCGCACCAAAAACAGCACCACGGGCCAAAAGCTGCTGCTCAATCGGTAGGGCTTCATTAAAAACTGTTACGAGATAAGGGACAAACTCCTTACTTTTATTGCGAATCTGCGAGTAGCGAACTAACGCAGAGATGACTACAACTCGATTTGGTTCAGGAACGACGCCAGTGTAACCTTTCGTGTCCTCGCTAGTATTCAACAATTTTAGAGAGGAATTTTTAGAGAAATTTTTGATGATCTGCAATCGAAAGAGTTCAGCTACTTGTTCACTTGATTGGTCAGCTTCAAAAGATAGAACACCAGGTGACAATTTTGGCATACCATCTGGCTCGAACGGCAAGGAGATTTTCACTAATGGTTGGCCTTTGAAAGGGCCCACTTCCAGATAATCCATTTCGTTAAGTTCAAATTTCGGAGTTTGGGCAACCAAAAGCTTGATTTGTGGATTCTGGCTAATAAAGAAACAGGACATCAAACCTACGGAACAAAACAGAACCGAGAAAACCAGAAATAAATTTAAGCGAATCATCCCAAGACTCAATTAAAGCTTTCTACTCTGAATTTGAGAACGAAGTTGGGGAAATTGACGCTGCAGATTTTCTATTCTCCCAATCCCTTTGGCATACATGAGGTTTGTGTCATCATTCTGGTGCGCAGCGCGGTAATTGAGAAGTGCTGATCTATAATCACCGAGAGCCTCAAAACAAAGACCAAGATTATAGAGATCTGCTGGACGTGGGTCGTTTGCCGTTTTCATCTGGAGCCTCTGCAAAGCAGAATCATATGCATTCCCTAATATTAGAAGTCGGGCTTGTTCATCTCCATCTTCAGCAACTGGATATGCAACTTTTGATTGGCTAACGAAAATTCGCCTCACGAAATCAGCCCCCACTGACATCACCATCTCACCTATCATTACAGGCAGTGACGGCAAAACCTCTGAGTTACTCGTGACTGATTGATCAGTATTCTGATCTTCCAGAAAGTCTTGGAGTAAGCTCATTCTTTCTTCAGTTTGGTCTGCAATCCTACTAGGGCTCCCGCCCACTCGCTGGGCAAATCTTCTGTGCACTATATCGGTGGCAACAATTTCAATAGGTTGTAATCGTACAAACTTAAGCTCAACTATCAAACTTCCACTCAATTGTCTGTAGGGCCACCAGACTAGTTGTTGAATAGTTAATTTTTCTGCTGGAATTTTTTGTTGCAAATTAGTGGGTTTAAAGTACTTCAACGAAATTTTTTGAATATCGACTCCATCCAGTCGTTCTGATGTCAACCAAATTTTTCCACTCAAGACCGCGTCTACATCCCGAATATTATAATCTTGAGTTACAATCATTCGCTGCAAGGCTGCACCATTCTCCAGCCTGGAAAACTCGTCAGTCTGGATAACTTCGAAAAAAGGGACCCTGGTTAACTGATTGGTAATGCGTGATCGAATATTTCGTGATAGGATTTGACGTTCTTCATCACTCAGATTTACTCGTTTTTTTGTCCAATCACCTTCTCTTTCCGTAATAAAATCCTCTTGAATAACTCCAATATCGAAAACTCCAATGGCAATTCTTCGAATACCTGAAGTATCAATTTCAGCTGGCCGAAGAATCTGAAGGTGTGATTTCTCTGAACATGCGGACAAAAGAATTAAACAAAAGATCCAGCCGATTGGTAGATGTCTTTTTCTTAATAGTAACACGACTGTCAAAAAATTAGGGATGAGCATGAACTAGTCTTTTGCCTTTGGTAACTGTATCTTAACAACATCCCAGACTTTCTGTGTTGAAATGGAATACATACATATTTGCTGGTCTCTGTTCTTACAGGTGCCTTTGCCAGTTCGGGAACAAGGGCGACAGCGCAATGCCAAATCTGTCTCGATTAACTGACTCTGAGCTAACATGGGAGCGTAACCAAATTCTTTCACGGTAGGACCAAATAATGCGATTGAAGGAGTCTTCATTGCCTCTGCAAGATGGACTATAGAGGTGTCATTAGCGATCACTGTGTTGGCCATTTCAAGAAGTGATACTGATTGAAGAATGGTAAACATTCCCGCAGTAGAAAAAACGTATTTGGAACTCTTAAAATACTCCACCAATTCTTCTGTTTCCCTTTCACCACTTCCCCCCACCAATACTACCGAGACTTCTGTCTGAATTATTCTCTCAATTAGTTGCTTAAAATTCTGTAGAGGCCAGCATTTTAGGGGAAAAGATGCCGAGGCACCAATGCATATAAATGAATTTTCTCGCAAATCTTTTTGTTTCAGCCAAGCCTTGACATAGTTTTTGTCCGCTGTGCTTGGAAACAATTCCGTCTTGGCCGACAATTTAATCGAGTGATGCCGTTGCAACGGTGCAAGCCATTGTTCACGTTGAGATCTTCCATTGAAAAGCTGCCCCCAGCCAAATATAATTTGAAGTTCTCGAGCTATAGTTCGCTTCTCAATCAACCAACGTTCTAATTTTGGAGTATGACGCTTAAGTTGCCAACCAATCCAGCGACTTCGCAAAGAGTTGTGGATGTCATAGAGTAAATCGAATTTTTGCAGACGGAGTTGATGTACTCGATATTTTAAATCGTTTCGGGTCTCTTTCCGATTGTGGTAGATGATTTCGTCAAGGTGAGGATTATTTTCCAGGACCCTACCAAAACCCTCTGAAGTAAGCAGGGTTAGTCTGGAGTCTGGGTACATTTTGCGAAGTTCACGGTAGATTGGAGTCGTCAACACCAAATCTCCCAATGAGCTAAAACGAATTAGCAAGATATTGCTAAACACAAGGCGTGAGTCTTAGATAATGTGGCGTCGGGCTATCATTTACAATTTCCGTTTTGAAGTTCAGCTAAAAGTGCTGGTTGATTGCCTTCCAAAATATCGATGGTGAGTTTGATCATCCTTGATCTTTGCTGCGATGATAAGGCCTTCTGACGTTTTGTACAGTAGAGTTCGCGTAGCTCGCTGAGCAAGTTGTCTCGTGCTGGCTGATCAGTAAGTGAAAATTCTTTCTCTGCGAGATACTCGTATGTGCCATCAGATTTGAGATAAAGTTCTTTATTTTTTAGATATTCATATGTCATATCTTGGCGCAAAATAACCTTCTCACCTTGCTCAGTGGCTGCTACTTTGACAGTTTCATAAGTGCCATCGGATTTTAAAATCAGAGTCTTGCCATCTCCCAGTTCAACAATGTTTTGTGCGCACAAAAAACTACCAATAGTTGTCGATAGGATTGCAGTCCCCAAAATCATCTTCCAAAGCATGGGTTCTCCCAAGGTGTTTACCAAATCATGTCGAATCGTTTAATTAGTTACCAAAGTTTCAAGCCATTCAGCTTTCTCCTTCCAGAATTGGCTGAGCCACCTCCTGACATCATTTGCTGAGGAAGACTGTAGGGCACTAGGAAATGGTATTTCACGAACAGATAATAGTAATCTTTGATTTCTTCCAAACCACCATTGCCAAGCAAAACGTACTGGTTTTTCTTGGTGAAAAGTCACATCCAAAATCGAATGCCAAGTTTGATTCTGCATCAGAGTAGCGTGAATAAGTTCGCCAGGCTTTGGAGTGTAAAGAAATGTGGAGTTTCTCAAAAGTTGTCTTTCTTTTCCATAAGCATCCTTTTCAGGTAATAGAAGAAGGGATCTCGTTTGTTCAAGAAGGTTTTTGTACTTCTCAGCTACTTGTGCCAACTGTTCTTTGGTACCCTGTGGATCGTTAGTTTGCCGCTCAGCTGGCAAGTGCATGTAAATTGGTGCTTCATCTAGCCAGGCGCGCCATTCAAGTATTAGATTTGGAATTTTTTTATGGCGAAGTGGCGTAGTGATGGGTGTGATTTTTCTACCAAGTGCCCCTCTAACAATGAGTGGTACCAGAGGGCCTTCTTGGTTTGAAATTACAAGGTAAGAGCGATCACGTGATAATGTTGATGGCAGCGAAACTTCCCAATTCAGATTCGGGGAACTGCTGAGGTATTCCCACTGAACACTTCGGAAAAACTGGTACAGCGCATGCCACCAGACACTGGCTGTTGTCTTTTGGAAAATCTTTGCGAACGTCAGGGGGAGAGCTATCAAACACAGGACAATTTCGATAGAATAGAATTTCAAGAGACTGCCTAAAGGAGAGGACTCAGGCAATACTGAACTCATTCAACAGGTAGTCATCATATTCGTCTGCGATAATCGCAATACAGGCAATCATCCACTCCAGTTCTTCTGGATCTAGCCCAAGCACCGGACGAACGAAACTCAGAACAAGATGTTTGTTACGAATTCCAAAAGAAACACCCTTCAGCTGAAAAGTCCCATTTAATTTCAGAACATATTCGTTCAGCTCAGAATTTGATACTGTGTAGCGGAAAAGGTTGGCCGCCACAATCAATTCTGCATCTTCTTCGAGGGATGTCAGGAAAATCTGAACCTTTACAGAGCCATTGACAATCCACCACTCTGTGTCATTCACAAATCCCTTGTCTGCATCACCGCAATTGTGAAGAAAGTCAGATATTAGTGCACTGTATTTATTCATTTTTTTCCTCGCTGGAGTGCAACATCAAATTTCAGCTTTGAACCTTGTCTCGCTGAACCCCTCCGTTAGGCAGATAGTTGAGGAGTTGCGCAGCGAGGCCACTAAATAGGAAT
>DPLM01000333.1:0-9646 GCA_003541985.1 Deltaproteobacteria bacterium
CCCAATATTTCCAAACATCAGTTCCACTACCCAGTGTCTCTCCACGCCAATTACCACGAAGCATTGCCCCTCCAGGGACATACACAAATGGCAAATTCATACTGAGAGCACCCATTATTACACCGGGAGTGGTTTTGTCACACCCACCTAACAACACAGCCCCATCCACTGGATAGCCCCGTAAAACCTCTTCTACTTCCATCGCAAGCAGATTTCGATACATCATCGCAGTTGGTTTTAGCAATTGCTCACCCAATGAGAGCACTGGCAATTCAACAGCAAACCCCCCCGCTTGGTATATTCCCCTCTTAATGTCTTGGACTCTCTGCGGAAAGTGAGTGTGGCAGGTGTTCAACTCATTCCAGGGATTGATGATCGCAATCACTGGCTTGCCAAGAAACTCATCTCTGTGAAATCCCATTTGCTTTGTGCGTGAACGATGTCCAAAGCTGCGGAGATCATCAGGTGCGTACCAGCGCGCACTTCTCAATTCATCTGGGCTTCGTCGATTTGAACTTACCATTAGAAAAACGAATAGGAGTTTAGCGAGAATATTTGAATTTTAATTCTCTAAGAATTTAGTTCGCCAAATATATTTGACTTGTTTTCCAATGGCAAATAAATTCAAAAAATTAATTTTGAGAAAAAATTTTCCAAAACATTAATCTCAATTAGTTTGAGGTAGTCATTCACAAGCTTTCTTATCCTCCTGAGAAGTTGTGTTGCTGACCTACCTTAAGTTCACTTCTTCCTCTGAAAAAAATCACTAAAACATGTCCAATTTCAATCGACAAATGAACGCCAGCCGTCCATTTGATATTGTTTGTATGGGCCGTGTAGCCGTTGACCTCTATGCTGAACAAATACATAGCCCTCTTGAAGATGCCCAAAGCTTCCGAAGGTACTTAGGCGGTTGTGCAGGGAACATCGCTGTTGGCACCTCACGTCTTGGATTGAAATCAGCGATATTTTCCTGCACTGGTACTGACGCCATGGGGAAATTCCTTCGTCAGCAACTTCACCACGAAGGAGTAGACACTACCCTATTACGTGACACCTCTGAGCATTTGACAGCTCTCGTTCTTTTAGGAGTCAGCCCACCTGATCGCTTCCCACTCATCTTCTACAGAGAAAACTGCGCAGACATGCAGATACTCCCTGATGATGCTGATCCTTGCTTCCTGAAAAAATGCAAGGCACTACTTCTCACAGGTACCGGGCTTTCTAGTCCATCCATGAAGCAAGCTACCCTAGCCGCCATCAAGACTGCTAAGGAACAAGGCTGTGTTGTGGTTCTAGACATTGACTATCGACCTGTTCTGTGGGGATTGACCGCAGCTGGTGACGGCGAATCACGTTTTGTTGCGTCTGAAACTGTCACAAGAGAATTGCAACCGTTGATCAAGGATTTGGATCTGATCATCGGTACTGAAGAAGAGGTAATGATCGTCGGTGGCTCTGAGACCTTAGGAGATGCCCTGCGAGTAATCCGTGATTCTTCAGTAGCTACCGTGGTACTGAAGCGTGGAGAAAAGGGTTGTGAAGTGTTTGAATCTGGTAGTCAGCAAAGTCGAACTGCCAGACCATTTCCCATCAAAGTGCTGAATGTTCTTGGAGCCGGAGATGCCTTTGCCTCAGGATTTTTGCGTGGATGGTTACGGGGTGAATCACTGGAAACATGCGCACTTTGGGGCAACGCCAACGGTGCGCTGACTGTCACCCGGCATGGTTGTGCTCCCTCGATGGCTTCTTTTGAGGAATTACAATACCTCATTGAAAATTTTGATGCAGATCCAAACATTCTAACAAACCCACAATTGTTGCGTCTTCATCAACGAACAATTCTTGGGAAACCAAGAAATTTTCCATTGCAAGTGCTTGCTTTTGATCATCGCACCCAATTTGAAGATTCCTGTAAGCAGCACAATAAGCCAACCAGCAAAATTGCTGAATTCAAAAGATTGGTGTTTGAGGGGTTCAAAAAAGTGGCTGCAGAACAAACATCACTCCCTCTTGCGCTACTGGTTGATCCAGAATATGGAGCTGATATTTTGCAGGATTCAGCCTACGCATCTTATTCGGTGGGAGCCCCAATTGAGCAAGCAGGCTCTTTTCCGGTTGAGTGGCTCTGTGGGGAAGAGTTGCATGAGCACCTCGTTGGGCGCCCATCCGAATGGTTTATTAAGGTCCTTTGGCACTTCCATCCTGCTCTTGATGCCAAAAAAAAACTGAGACAACTCGACCAATTAAAAAGACTGGAAACGATCTGTCAATTGCTTGATCGACGCTTGATGGTGGAGCTGATTCTCCCGTCAAACCTTTCGCAAGATGGAGAGGCGCAGGCAGCTGCAATTGAAGAAGTTTATAAAGCCCAAATTACACCTTTTTGGTGGAAGATGATGGCCCTTGATGATCAAACCGAGTGGCAGAAAGTCACGAATGCCCTTGATCGTCACGATGCCGAAGCTGGGGTAATTGTTCTAGGGAAAAACGCTCCTCTAGAAACTTTCCCCAGCTGGTTCAAAATCATGAGATCCACTCCACATACTTGTGGATTTGCCGTTGGGCGCTCCATCTTCTGGGGACCCTGGGAAAACTACATCAATGGCTCCTTGACCTCTGCGCAGATCCCCTCCATTATCGAAAAGAATTACAAAACTATTCTCAGGATGTGGGAAGAAGCCTCGCCTGGTTCTTAATCAGAATTTAAGGAAATAAATTGACACGTCCAAGCCACCTCAATGAATTAGAGGAATATGTCGACTTTACTCAGCCGCCATCAGGAACCTGACAACACCGGATTGGTTCAAAGCATCACTCCAGAACGCGCCCAGTGGAAACACGTGGGCTTTGATGTCTACCACCTACATCAGGGGCAATACTTACAGCAAGTAACAGGAGATCAGGAGGTCTGTCTCGTACTGGTTACAGGACGAGCTGACATCAACACTAAAAAGGAGGATTGGAAAGACCTTGGAGACAGAATGAGCGTCTTTGAGGAAAAGGCCCCTCACGCAGTGTATGTACCACACTCTAATGAGTTCACTGTAACAGCAACCACAAATCTCGAAATCGCAGTGTGTCGCGCTCCGGGATTTGGTGACCATGCTGCACGCTTAATTCCACCAGAATCCATGGGTCGTGAGACACGTGGCCAAGGTACTAACACAAGGCACGTCTGCAACATCCTACCTCAGACGGAACCAGCTGATAGCCTATTGGTTGTTGAAGTAATCACACCTAATGGCTCCTGGTCAAGTTACCCACCACACAAACACGACACTGACAACATGCCCAGTGAATCACAACTGGAAGAAATTTATTATCATCGACTGCAGCCATCTCAGGGCTTCGCTTTCCAGAGGGTCTACACAGATGATCGATCACTGGATGAGACAATGGTTGTTCATGATGGGGATGTGGTGATGGTTCCTCGTGGTTACCATCCAGCAGGAGCCCCTCACGGTTACGATCTTTATTACCTGAACGTCATGGCAGGTCCGAGCCGTGTCTGGAAATTCAAGAATGACCCTGCCCACGAATGGATTGTTCAACTATGAGTATCATCCACCAATTGAATTGAGAGAAGATAGAAAATGTCCGTAAAACTGATCCAAAACTTCATTGCTGGAAAACTTTGTCATCCAGCAAACGCTGACAAGCTATCTGTGACCAATCCTGCTACTGGGGAAATTACAGGAGAGGTCGCACTTTCCAGTGCTGCTGAAGTTGACCAGGCGGTGCAAGCTGCAAAAACAGCTATTGTTAAATGGGCGACGACTCCTCCACTACGACGCGCACGAGTGATGTTCCGCTTTTTGGAGTTGCTTCAGCAAAATCATAACAGACTGGCTGAAGCGATTACTAAAGAGCATGGAAAAACCTTTGAAGATGCAAAAGGAGAAGTTCAGAGGGGAATTGAGGTAGTGGAATTTGCCTGTGGTGTACCTCATCTACTAAAGGGGACATTCAGTGAGCAGGTAGCCAATGCGGTCGATGCTTACTCATTTAGGCAACCGTTGGGAGTCGTTGCCGGTATTACGCCCTTCAACTTCCCGGTCATGGTGCCAATGTGGATGTATCCTATGGCAATTGCCTGCGGAAATTCCTTCGTCTTAAAACCCTCCGAAAAAGACCCAAGTGCCTCCTTATTAATGGCAGAATTACTACAGCAAGCAGAGTTGCCGGATGGGGTCTTCAATGTCGTGCAAGGTGGCCGTGAGGCAGTAGAGGCATTGTTGGATCATCCAGATATCGCTGCGATCAGCTTTGTCGGTTCAACGCCAATTGCCAGAATAATTTATCAGCGTGGTACGGCTCATGACAAAAGAGTTCAGGCTCTTGGGGGTGCCAAGAATCATATGATCATCATGCCAGATGCAGATCTGGATCAAGCGGCCAGTGCTTTGATGGGTGCCGGTTATGGGAGTGCGGGTGAGCGCTGTATGGCGATCTCCGTGGCTGTGCCAGTTGGGGAAGAAACGGCAAACGCACTGTTAGATCGACTAATTCCCCAAGTCAAAACTCTCAAAATTGGTAACGGCATGGAACCAGGCTTGGATATGGGTCCTTTAGTTACCCGTACACATCTAGATAAGGTTTCTGCATACGTGGACAGTGGAGTGGAGCAAGGTGCACGACTTCTAGTGGACGGTCGAGGCTACGTGGTGCCAGGCCACGAAAATGGATTTTTCATCGGAGGCTGCCTTTTTGATAAAGTCACCCCCGAGATGGAGATTTACAAGAACGAAATTTTTGGCCCTGTTCTGTCGACAGTGCGAGTCCCAACCTATGCGGCTGCAATGAAATTAGTTCACAACAATCCTTACGGAAATGGAATCGCAATCTTCACACGCGATGGTGATACAGCTCGCGATTTTGTAAGCAAGATTGAGGTAGGCATGGTAGGTGTGAACGTCCCAATCCCGGTACCAGTCGCCTTCCACAGCTTTGGTGGATGGAAAAAATCTTTGTTCGGTGATCATGATATTTATGGTCCTGAATCCATCAACTTCTACACCCGACTCAAAGCTGTCACTTCCAGATGGCCAACAGGAATCAAGGAAGGTGCGAAATTCAACTTTCCTACGCTCTAAATTTAGAGCTGGTTAAGCCAAAGAGTCGTTCAGAAAAGAACTATTAACTCAAAAAGTCTGAAAATTAGTTCTGAAATTTTGAAATTGGAAATTAATTTTCAAAAACCTTGTTCTCTATCAATTTGGCCTATAATTTAGTGTCGAACAGTCTTTCATCTGATCAGCCTAGCTCTCTATAATAATCTTGAAATTGAGGCCCAATGCGTCCAAATCCACTGATTAAACTGCTTAATGAAGACCGCGCCATCGTTAATGGATGGCTGGCGATTCCTAATTCTTTCTCCGCAGAGGTGATGGCGCACCAAGGATGGGATTCGCTGACAGTGGACATGCAACATGGTGTGTCCGACTATCAGAATGCAGTGACAATGTTCCAAGCAATCTGCACTACAAGCACTGCTCCGTTAACCCGCGTACCCTGGTTAGAAGAGGGGATCGTCATGCGCATGCTAGACGCCGGGGCCTACGGAGTGATTTGTCCAATGATAAACAAAGCGTCTGATGCAGAGCGCTTTGTTCAAGCTTGTTATTATCCTCCCTTTGGACAACGCAGCTTTGGACCAATCAGAGCCCTCTTCAGTTTGGGAGCAGACTATCCATCTCACGCCAATGATGAAATTCTCCCAATCGCTATGATTGAAACGAAGGAGGCACTGGATAACCTAGATGACATTCTAAAGGTAGAAGGCATCCGCATGGTTTACATTGGTCCTTCAGACCTAGGGAACTCTCTCGGAAGGGTCCCAACTTTCGACCAAGAAGATCCTATCGTTCTAGAAGCGATAGATATGATTCTTCGAAAAGCCACAGAGCACGGTGTTGCAGCTGGAATTCACAACGGGACACCGGAGTATGCTCTACGAATGATTGAAAAAGGATTCCGATTCGTGACGATCGCATCAGATTCCCGTTTGATGGCTAGTGCTGCGCAAGGTGTTTTGACCAAGATGCGCTCAGACATGTCTGAATCACCTAGCTCCAGTTCCTACTAATCATGTCGACTCCCCGTGGGCACATACTGCTACTCGGCAAAATCCATGATGACGCAATGCAATTACTGCGATCGCATGATGAGTTAACCCACGAGGTATTGGAGAAACCATCTCGGAGAGAAATCTCCATCAAGTTAGCAAAAGCTGATGCCTTGATCATACGTACCACTGAGCTGTCAGCAGACATGATGGTTAAAGCGAATCAACTTAAAATTGTGGCGCGTCATGGAGTGGGATATGACAATATTCCAGTTGATGTACTTTCAAGAAAAAAAATCCCCTTGGCAACCACTGGTAATGCTAATGCCATTACGGTTGCCGAACATGCGCTATACTTGATACTAACTCTAGCGAAACGTGGGAGCACCTTTGATCGAGCAATGAGAGAAGGTGATTGGGAATCGCGTAATCGTCTCCAGGGTTCAGAGATATTTGGAAAGAATCTCTTGCTG
The DNA here is from genome assembly GCA_003541985.1 of Deltaproteobacteria bacterium. Classification (GTDB taxonomy): domain Bacteria; phylum SAR324; class SAR324; order SAR324; family NAC60-12; genus JCVI-SCAAA005. Next base: position 6,541 of record DPLM01000333.1, read on the forward strand.
GTAGGCTATGGTCGGATTGGCAGAGAAGTGGCCAAACGTGCCTTAGCATTTGGAATGCGAATACACGTCTTCGATCCTTATGTGGATTCAGAGCAAGTTATTCAGGCAGGAGCAATTTATGTTAACGATCTTGGGGCTTCTCTATCCGAAACGGATTTTCTCAGTCTACATCTGCCATTCACTCTTCAAAATCGACATATTATCGGCGCATCAGAGATCAAGACTCTTCCAACTACAGCCTATGTTATCAATACTGCCCGCGGAGGTTTAATTGATGAAGATGAACTTCTAAAAGCGTTAAATGCAGGAACACTTGCTGGAGCCGGGCTGGATTGCTTTGAGCAAGAGCCTCCACAACGAAAAATGGAGTTATTGAGATCTGACAAAGTAGTATTGAGTCCCCACAATGCAAGCTTAACAGCAGAATGCACCCGTCGGCTTGGGTTGGTCTGTGTTGAAAATGTAGTGGATGCCCTGACAGGGCGATTACAAAAAGATCGAGTGGTAAATTGGGAAGCAGTTTACTCTTGAGTTATCAAAAAAAGACTCAATTCTGCTCAAAATGATATGGCTTGGAGGGTGAGATTCTTTGCAATACTTTTGGGTCACTTGATCCTAAAAGATCCTGCGGATTGAATTCTTCCTGGGAGCTCTCAATCTGAAGCCGGCTGGCCATGCTGACAATTAGACTTTGTGCAAGGGACATTGTGGCAGCCAACGAATAACTGAATTTATGACCCGCACCCGGCACGACAAGCGAGCAGGTGCCGTGTTTATACAGAGGGCTCAATTGGCTATCCGTAAAAGCAAGAATTGGGATCTTCTTACGGGCTGTCCCCTCAACGATGTCTACAACTTCACGAGCGTAATATCGGAACGAAACGGCAACTAGCAGGGATTTCTCATTCATCAACTCTGCCTCCTCAGTTGCCAGTCCGCCAGAGCTATCGAGAAGCCGTACATTTTGTCGGAGATAAAGTAACAAATAACGAATGTAGTAGGCGACTGATAGCGAACGCAATTGCCCCAGAATATAGATTGTGTCTGCTTCCTGTAGTAATGAAACTGCCTTTTCCAGTACTTCGGATGAAATACTGTGCTTGAGGTCATTCAAGGCTGCAATGTCATTAGTTACCAAGGACTGTAGGAATGAAGCAGTCGAATTGCTCGACTCTGATGAAACCTCATTACTAAATGATTCCAAGCGTTCTTTCGAACTTGCTGTGGAGATCAGGTGAGATTGAAAAACACGCTTCATTTCGCTGAAGCCATTGTAGCCCATGTGCTTAGCGAAACGTACCAGGGAGGAAGGCTGAACCCCTGCTTGATCTGCAATAACTTTGACAGATTCAACTGCCATCGCATTTGGGTTTTGAACCATAAAACGTGTAATACGCTGAAAACTTTTCTTCATCCTTGGAAACTGCTCGGTCACCTGCGTGATCAACCGTTCATAGGTATCAGGTAGTGGGAGGTTCGTCATCAGAATCCCTAGAAGATTGTGTTCATATTGTTTTCAAATATGTTGGTAAAGCAGATGAACCTAATAAATTTGAATTTTTGTTCAACAATTTCGTAAAATAGACTTTTTGAGTCAATTAGCAAGAGGAGTCCTTATGAAAACAATTCAACTAACGATGGCCCAAGCCCTGGTTCGCTATCTTATCAACCAACACACGATGATTGATAGCAAGCAAGAACCATTGTTTCCAGGTGTTTTCGCAATTTTTGGGCATGGCAACGTTACCTGTCTTGGAGAGGCTCTGGAATCAGTTCGTGATGTAATGCCTACTTGGCGGGGTCAGAATGAGCAATCAATGGGTTTAGCGGCAGTTGCTTTTGCCAAGGCAAGGCGCCGACGTCAGATCATGGTTGCCACATCCTCAATTGGCCCTGGCTGTACAAATTTCCTGACGGCTGCTGGCACGGCTCACTCGAATCGTCTACCCGTTCTGTTTCTCTCTGGAGATACCTTCTCGAACCGGTTACCCGATCCGGTTCTGCAGCAGGTTGAACACTTCCAAGATCCGACAATGACTGTTACAGATGCCTTCAAGTCCTGTACAAGATTCTGGGATCGAATTACCCATCCCGCACAGTTAATGGTCTCCCTACCACAAGCTATTGCAGCAATGATGGATCCTGCTACTTCTGGACCAGCATTCATTGCCTTACCACAGGATATTCAAGCCGTAGCTTACGATTATCCCGAAGTATTCTTTGATAAGAAGATTCACCGAAGTCCACGCCCTCGACCAGATCAGGATAGCATTGCTGAAGCAGCAGAAATTTTGAAATCTGCCCAACAGCCGATGATTGTTTCTGGTGGAGGGGTATTTTACTCAGATGCAGTTGCTACACTGACCAGTTTCGCTGAGAAACATGGTATTCCCGTGACAGAGACAATTGCAGGTAGATCACAAATGCTGCACAACCATAAGCTCAATGCTGGGCCACTCGGAGTAATCGGTTCAAGCTCTGCAAATGCAATTGCTGCAGAGGCTGATGTAGTCCTTGCAGTGGGAACTCGTCTACAAGATTTCACCACGGGTTCATGGTCTGTCTTTGGTAATGAGTCAATGCGGTTAATTGCGATCAACGCAGCAAGCTTCGATGCCCACAAGCACCGGGCGCTTTCTGTAGTCGGAGACGCCAAGGTTGGTTTGGAAGACCTAAGCAGTGCTCTGGGTAACTGGGCAGGCAGTCCGGATTGGCTCGAGACAGCTCAGGGGCATTATGCAGAGTGGAATCGGACCGTAGATGAGCATTCCGGACCATCAGATGCTGTTCCACCCAGTTACGGACAAGTCGTCGGTGCAATCAATAGAATCTGTGACATCACTGACTTGGCACTAACGGCCGCAGGAGGGCTACCTGGTGAACTTTGCAAAAACTGGAAAACGCGCTCCATTGGAACTTTTGACTGTGAGTTTGGCTTTTCCTGTATGGGTTATGAAATCGCAGGCGGTTGGGGAGCGAAATTGGCAGATCCATCCCGAGATGTCATCGTCTTTGTTGGTGATGGATCCTATTTAATGTTGAACAGTGACATCTATAGCACTGTGTTAACTGGACATAAAATGATAGTCATCGTTTGCGATAACGG
>DPLM01000333.1:10040-12334 GCA_003541985.1 Deltaproteobacteria bacterium
CTCTTGCAGGACTGTAAAGTAGAGAATCTACAGAAAGTTGATTTCGTACAGCACGCCACCAGCATGGGAGCACTTGGTGAGCAGGTGGAGAGCACTGCAGAGTTGGAAGCCGCATTCAAACGTGCGAAAGCAGCAGATCGCACTTATGTCATCTGCATCAAAACTCAGCCATCAAAATGGACTCCTGGAGATGCTTGGTGGGATGTTGGAGTTCCAGAAGTTAGTGATCGTGAAGAAGTCCGTAAAGCAAGGTCAGATCATTCGGAAGGTCAAAAACGTCAACGATTGGGCGTTTAAAATAGAGAGGAAGAATTTTGATGAAGACACTCGGAATTGGACTGATCGGTTCCGGATTCATGGGTCGTTGCCATGTCAACGCCTATAATTCCATAGCCAGCATCTTTGCAGTCACTCAAAAACCTGTGCTTAAGATACTTGCTGATGCGTCCCCAGAGCTTGCCAGTCAACAGGCAAAGACTTTAAATTTTGAACAGAGCACTTCAGATTGGCAGGAGTTGGTGCAACATCCTGAAGTCGAAGTCATTGACATAACGGCTCCAAACCATTTGCACCATCCAATTGCAATCGCTGCGATGAACTTGGCGAAGCCTGTCTACTGTGAGAAGCCGCTAGCTTGTACACTAGCTGAAGCCCAAGAGATGGCTAATCTGGCCAAATCAAAGCAGATCCCTACCCTTGTGGGGTATAACTATCTGCAGAACCCCCTCATGAGAACAGCCCGAGAGATTGTTCAGAGTGGTGAAATCGGAGAACCGATTGCTTTCAGGGGTGTGCATGCAGAAGACTACATGGCCAACCCCCTCTCACCATACACGACTCGACTGGATGCTTCTCAAGGGGGGGGAGTATTGTATGACTTGGGAAGTCATATCATCTCCCTGGCACGCTATGTAGCTGGGCCAATTCAAGAAGTATTAGGTAATATGACAACTGTTGTTTCCGAAAGACCTATTGGAGAAACAAAACGCAAAGTTCATGTTGATGACCAAACGCACTGCCTCGTGAGATTTGAAAACGGCTGCGTTGGAACGCTGGAGGCTAGTTGGATGGCCTGGGGGCGGAAGATGCACCTTGCATTTGAACTGACTTGTACAAAAGGAACCCTTGTCTTCAATCAAGAACAGTTCAATGAGTTGAGACTTTATGATGCCAACCAGAAAGCTGGGCGAGATGGTTTTAAAACATTGTTCTCCGGGCCAGAGCACCCCCACTATGGTGCTTTCTGCCCTGCACCTGGCCATCAACTTGGCTTCAATGAACTGAAGGTGATTGAACTACTACAACTTCTGCGTGCATTGGAAAATGGAAATACCTGTTGGCCTGATTTCACCGAAGCCTTTGAAATTCAAAAAGTGTTAGAAGCTGTCAAGCTATCATCAAAAGAAGTAAGGTGGTGTTCCCCACAGTCAATGATTACAAATTGATTGGCTGATTCCATATAACATTCAACTTCAGAGAAAATATGAGCGTTCAACTTGCTGTCGCCCCAATTGCTTGGTCCAACAGCGATCTCCCCCAATTAGGTGGAGACACTCCATTGGAAACATGTCTGCGGGAAAGTCGTGAGGCGGGGTTTACTGGAACAGAAAGTGGCGCTAAGTATCCAATGGATCCTGAGAAACTTGGACTACTGCTCAAACAGTTTGATCTCAAGCTAGCGTCAGGTTGGTTCTCTGGAACCCTACGCGAGTGCAGTGTTGACGAAGAATGGGAAAAGCTCCAGGAAATGCTCTACACCTTCAAATCTCTACAAGCTCCTGTCTTAGTTTATGCAGAAACCAGTGGAAGCGTCCAAACAAAGCGGCAAATTCCAGTCTCCCAGCGTCCTGTGATGCCTGACGATGAATATCCTGAATACGGACAGAAATTGACTGAGATTGCTGATCGCATGGCAGATTATGGAGTACCAATGGTCTATCATCATCACATGGGAACGGTTATAGAGACTGAGCGAGAAGTTGACCTGTTAATGGCCAATACGGGGCCCAATGTGAATTTATTGTTAGACACAGGACACCTTACTTTCGCAGGTGGTAATGTGGAGGCAACCACCCGTCGTCATGGGCATCGGATAAAACATGTGCACTGTAAAGACATTCGGGACGAAGTCTACAAAAGAGTTCAGGACGAAGACATGAGCTTCCTGGATGCTGTTTTAGAGGGAGTCTTTACAGTTCCTGGGGATGGATCAATAGACTTTCACAATTTCGCGAAAGTACTCTCAGATATCAAATACAGTGGCTGGATCGTAGTTGAAGCAGAGCAAGACCCAG
>DPLM01000347.1:0-1918 GCA_003541985.1 Deltaproteobacteria bacterium
AATACAGGAATATCCAACTCTTCCTTGAGTCGCTTTTCGATTTCGAAGCAGCGAGGAGCCGCAATGTCTTCCAAGTTAACTCCTCCAAGACCAGGGGCCATCGCTTTGACAATCCGGATGATCTCCTCGGTATCTTGAGTTTCCAGACAGATGGGCCATGCGTCGATTCCTGTAAATTCCTTAAAAAGCATCGCTTTACCTTCCATCACTGGCATCGCAGCTTTTGGGCCGATGTTTCCGAGTCCAAGCACTGCGGTCCCATCCGTTACGACTGCAACACAATTCCCCTTAATGGTGTAACGGTAAGTGTCCTCTGGATTGCGGTGTAAGGCCATGCAAACTCTTGCGACTCCTGGAGTGTAAGCGAGAGACAAATCGTTGCGTGATTTCAGTGGCAATCGACTCTCAACTGAGAGTTTCCCGCCCTCATGAACGAGAAACGTTCGATCGTAGAATCGAATAAATTCTACGTTATCCAATTGCTTGAGCGCTTCCACAATTTTTAAACCGTGATCTTCACTATGGGTAAAAATGCTGATGTCCCGCACCAGGGCCTCGGAGGTTGGTCTGACGATATCGATCGCATCCAGATTGCCACCCATTTCTGAGATGATGTTAGTAATCTTGGCCAACATGCCGATCTTGTTAGCGATCTTAAGCCTTACAATGATGCTGTTGCTGGGATTGGATGGAAAAGAGCCAGAAGCGGACATGGAACCTAAAAACGATGTGTAAAAGAGCGGAAGAACAGAAAATTTGGGGTGTCTGGGTATAATTCTATCTCACCCATTCCGTTGAAGTTTGCTTGGCAAGTCAAGGTCTTTATCAGGTGTGAATTCCTTTGGGAGTAGAGCGGAGATTCTAACTCTCTAAGTCTTTCAATGCTCCCTCCAAGGACGCTGCACAAAGATTGAGGTGAGCCATTTTGCGTCCAGGTCGCGCTTCGGCTTTTCCATACCAGTGCAAATGGGCCTCTGCTGGAAGACTAACATGCCAGGATTCAAGCGCTGGAATGTGCTCGACAAGCAGATTCAACATAACAGTTGGAAAGTGTAACTTTGGTTCTCTCAAAGGCCATCTACACATAGCTCGGAGGTGTTGTTCAAATTGGCAAATATTGGTGCCGTCCTGAGTGTAATGACCAGAATTTTGCAGTCTTGGAGCGAGTTCATTGACCAACAATTGGCCGTCTGGCATCGCAAACATTTCAATGGCAAGCATGCCGTGTAGCTGCAACCCTTGTGCGATTAGAATTGCAATGTTCCGTGCTTTTCGATTCAAGTCTACGCTAATCCGAGTCGGCACCAGTGAACTTGCCAGGATCCCGGCCTCGTGAACATTTTTTCACAACTGGAAAACAACGAATTTCACCCTCAGTGGATCGAGCAACAAGTACAGAGATCTCTCGCTCAAAGGGTATCCAACCTTCAGCAATCAACTCTTATTAGTCGCCTTTTAGGTCCTGAAAAGCAGCCTTTGCATCAGCTGCTTTGTCCACCTTCCTTTGGCCCTTGCCATCATAGCCACCCATACATGTCTTTAGCAGAACAGGAGCCTTCCATTTTTGGTGGCATTCTGCTACTGCTCTACTAGAATCAATACTCTGAAAGGGAACTGTTGCAATTGAAAGATGTCGCAGAATTTGCTTCTCACGAATGCGATGCTGGCAGATTGATAGCAAATAACTGCCCTGTGGTAAAGAAACCCTCTGCTCTAATTCCGCGACCATAGGATGAGGAATATTCTCGAATTCATAGGCGACTAAGTCAGCAAGCCTAGCGAATTCCTCGAGTATTTCACTTGAATCGTAACGCACACAAAAATGTCTGGTAGAAAGCTTACCGGCTGGACTTCCAGGGTCTGGATCCCAAACGAAAAAGCGTAGCCCTAGAGGTAGGCCCGCCAGAATCAGCATTTG
>DPLM01000347.1:2327-10028 GCA_003541985.1 Deltaproteobacteria bacterium
GGTTTGGTTCCGCAAGTCCTCCAAGCGAGCGCACAGACCTTGATTGTAGATGGCGAGCATTTGGACAGCGAGCAAACCAGCGTTGAATGCACCTGCCTCACCAATGGCAACAGTGGCGACGGGAACTCCACGGGGCATTTGTACAATCGACAGAAGTGAGTCTAATCCGCTCAATGATGAAGATTTGACAGGAACTCCGATCACGGGAACCAGGGTTTGAGCTGCAATCATTCCCGGCAAATGTGCAGCTCCTCCAGCTCCAGCAATGATAACCCTAAGGCTTTTTTTGGCAGCTTGATTCGCGTATTTAGTCATCAATTGAGGTGTGCGATGAGCTGATACAATACGTTTTTCAAATTGCACATCAAGCTTTGTGAGAGCTTCACAGGCTTGCCGCATGGTCTCCCAGTCAGATTTGCTACCCATGATCACTCCGACTTCAACTGTCATGGTGAATTCTTCATATTGTTTTGATGCTTATTTAATCAAGAACGAAAATCGTATCCAAAACAAGTTTCATTCCTGATTTGCTTTGCGTTCACGCAGCCTTTGCCAGTAATTTAGGCGTTTAATAATCTCTCTTTCATATCCTCGTTCCACAGGCTCATAGAGTGTTTTACGAGGAATGTCATCCGGAAAGCAATTCTGTCCCGAAAACCCATCTAGATCATCGTGATCGTACTGGTAGCCTAGACCGTATCCTTCCTCAAGCATCAATTTCGTTGGAGCATTCAAAATGTGCTTGGGCGGTATCAGCGAACCATACTGCTGAGCTAGTTGCAGAGCCTGTTTCCAAGCAAGATAGGCAGCGTTAGATTTTGGAGCTGTAGCCAGGAAAATTGTAAGTTGCACCAAGGCTAGATCTCCTTCAGGACTACCTAATTTCTCATAACAATTCCAAGCTTCCAAGGCCCGCCCCATTGCTTCAGGGGCCGCTAGGCCAACATCCTCGACCGCCACCCTTGTCAAGCGTCGCAGGATATAAGCTTTATCCTCGCCTCCTGTCATCATTCTCGCTAGCCAATAGAGAGCGGCATCACAGTCAGAGGCTCGTAGGGATTTATGTAGCGCTGAGATCAGATTATAGTGCTGGTCCCCGGTTCGATCATACTGTGGCGCCCGATACCGCACCAGCTCCAACATTTGTTCTGTATTGAACTTTGCGGTTTCCGGCTGATCATAGAGGATTTCTGCCAAATTTAGTAGGTAACGCCCATCCCCATCAGCTAGTTGCAGCAATTTTTCACGGGCGTTAGCTTCGATTGGAAGCGGTTTTTTCTTGTAATCAGCTGCGCGCTTCAGCAGAGATTCTAGGGCCGTCTTGTCGAGTGGCTTAAGAGTCATCACCTGGGTGCGCGAGAGCAAAGCGGCATTCAATGAGAATGAGGGATTCTCAGTTGTAGCGCCGATCAGACGCAGTAGTCCTTCCTCAATCGCTGAGAGCAGGGCATCTTGCTGACCTCGATTGAAACGATGAATTTCGTCAACGAAGAGGACGGACTTTGGGGTGATTAACGATACTTCCTCAGCCTGACGAAAAACTTTTCGTAACTCTGCAACACCATCATACACTGCGGAAATAGCGAAAAATCTGGTATCCAATTGCTCCCCAATGATCCGTGCAATGGTGGTTTTGCCACAGCCAGGTGGACCCCAAAGGATGAAAGAGCCCTTTTGTAAAAGACTCTGATGATGGGCCAACAGGTGTTCTTGACCAAATACCTCTTCTAGTTTTTTGGGACGAAGCGACTTAGCTAAAGGATCCATTTTTTGAATCTCTTCAAGGAAAAATCAAAAATCGTGTAGTTAGCTCGGATTTGGGCGTTGCCTTCCTTGGTTCAGAGGGCTAGGATTCGGAGATTCACTCCCCTGTGAGCTTCTCTTCTCAACCCATCTAATGGTCTTCCACTTTTGGGAAGGAATTACATTATATTAAACTTGGAGATTATCATGAAAACGATCAAAGGCCCTGCTATCTTCCTCGCCCAATTTGCTGATGATCAGGCTCCATTCAATAGCTTTGACAGTATCTGTCAGTGGGCCTCTAGTCTTGGTTATAAAGGTGTCCAAGTTCCTAGTATAGACAAACGTCTTTTTGATCTTGAGAAAGCTGCTAACTCCAAAACCTACTGTGATGAAGTCGCAGGTATTGCAGCTTCTCATGGGCTAAAAATCACGGAACTCTCCACACATTTACAGGGCCAGCTTGTGGCCGTCCATCCTGCTTACGATGAAGCATTTGATGGGTTTGCTGCCCCGGAAGTTCGCGGTAATCCACAAGCCAGACAAGAGTGGGCGGTAAACCAATTGTTGATGGCAGCACAAGCCTCCCAACATCTTGGCCTGACTGCACATGCTACTTTCTCAGGTGCTTTGGCTTGGCCATATATGTACCCTTGGCCGCAGCGACCTGCTGGACTTGTCGAGACTGCCTTTGACGAGTTGGCTAAGCGTTGGACTCCCATCCTTAATGCATTTGAGAATGCTGGAGTCGATGTTTGTTACGAAATTCACCCAGGAGAAGATCTTCATGACGGGGTGACCTTCGAAATGCTACTGGAAAGGACGGGCAATCACCCGCGCTGTCGGATGCTCTATGACCCCAGTCACTATGTTCTGCAAGCCTTGGACTATCTGGAGCACATCGACATCTATCACGACATGATCAAGATCTTCCATGTTAAGGATGCAGAATTCAATCCGACTGGTCGACAAGGAGTTTATGGTGGCTATCAGTCTTGGGTCAACCGTGCTGGCCGTTTCCGTTCCCTTGGGGATGGACAGGTTGATTTTCAGGGAATCTTCTCAAAGATGGCTCAGTATGACTTTGCAGGGTGGGCTGTGCTAGAGTGGGAGTGCTGTCTGAAACATCCTGAGCAAGGCGCAGCAGAGGGTGCTCCCTTCATCCAGCGTCACATTATCGAAGTGACTGATAAAGCTTTTGACGACTTTGCCGATGGTGGAACTGACGAGGCTGCTAATCGGCGCATGATGGGTCTGACTTGAAAGATTATAGAATTGATTATTCAGGATCGTATACCATCACGTACGCCATGTTGGTGACTACAACTTTATCATTTTCAACAGTTAGGGCCTGCTCAAAGATTCCAAGAACTACGCACTGGATACAGTGCTTCGAAAAATCGATGTTCAGTTCATCTGTCAGTATCTGGTTGACTCGCATCAGGTAGACTGTCCGCATGATCTTCATGTTTGGCCATTGAGTACCAGTGAGGTCGCGCAGACCATTCATTTGGTGATACACCAGCAATAACACAATAAATACTTGGAGGATTACATGACGATTGAAGCGCATGAAGCCGGTTCAAACTTCCGACGTATTCCTTATGGAATGGTGGGCGGTGGAGAAGGCGCCTTTATCGGAGCAGTGCATCGCATTGCAGCTCGTATTGATGACCGTTTTGAGCTTGTTGCAGGGGCTTTGAGTTCAGAAGCCGAGCGTTCGAAACGTTCCGGTCAAGCGATTGGGATTGCCGCGGCTCGTTGTTATAGAAGCTACCAAGAAATGGCTCAGCAGGAAGCAGCTCGTCCTAATGGAATTGAGGCAGTCGTGATTGTTACTCCAAACTATCTGCATGTTCCGATTGCCAAGGCTTTTTTGGAAGTAGGAATTCACGTAATTTGTGATAAGCCGTTAGCTGCTCATCTTGCGGAAACAGGGGGACTGACTGAACTGGTCAAGGCGAAGAGCTGTCTTTTTGCCGTAACTTACAACTACAGTGGCTATCCGCTGATTCGGCATGCTCGCGAAGTAATCACTAATGGAGAGCTTGGAAAGATTCGGGTAGTTCAAGCCGAATATCCACAGGATTGGCTGAGTGAAAAGTTGGAAGACACAGGGCAAAAGCAAGCTTCTTGGCGAACAGATCCGAATCAGGCTGGAGGAGGTGGATGTCTCGGAGATATTGGAACCCATGCCTTCCATCTAGCCTGTTTCGTTTCGGGACTGATGCCAGTGAGTTTGTTGGCAGACCTGAATTCCTTTGTTGACGGAAGACAGCTGGATGATAACGTCCACGTCCTGCTGCGTTTTGAAGGCGGTGCCAAAGGTATGCTTTGGGCTAGTCAAGTTGCTCCTGGCAATGAAAATGGGCTACGCCTGAGGATTTATGGTGACAAAGCAGGCTTGAGTTGGTCTCAGGAAAACCCGAATTATTTAACGTTCTCACCTCTCGGAGAGCCTTCTCACGTACTTGGACGAGGTGGTCCTGGCCTGACGAGTGCCGCTGAAAGAGTCACCAGAATTCCACCAGGGCATCCCGAAGGCTACCTTGAAGGATTTGCTACTATTTATCGTGAAGTGGCTGATGCAATTGAAGCTAAGCACAATGGAAAAGATCAACCGGATGATGTGATGTTCCCCGATTTGGAAGCAGGTCTACAAGGGATGCGTTTTGTCGATGCCGTGTTGCGTTCCCATAAAAATGGTGGAGTATGGACTTCACTAAACAGCTGAAGTTATCCCTTTCTAGCCCCCATTACATGTGATTGTGCAAGTACGAAATTTGTGCTCAGCGCATTTTTCCCTTTCTTTTGTTTAGTTTTACGTTTACTAATTTATCGCCTTGCACAACAGACCGGAGTCGATTCCGGAGCCTGGAACAAGCGACAACTGTTCACCCGGAATCATTTCAGATCGGGTGATGGGATCTCCTTAACAAGAGAGGAATCATGAAAAAGGGATGGATCAAGTCAATGCTGCGGACCGCAGCCGGTGCTGCACTTGCGCTGACAGTTACTGCAGCGCCAAGCCAGAAGGCTCAAGCCCAAAGTCTCACTCTTTGCTGGGCAGCGTGGGACCCCGCAAACGCTCTGGTCGAGATGTCCAAGGACTTCACAGCCCAGAGCGGAATTGAAATGAATTTTGAGTTTGTGCCCTGGCCAAATTATGCTGACCGAATGTTAAACGAACTGAACTCCGGTGGTAAACTTTGTGATCTGCTGATTGGAGACAGTCAGTGGATAGGTGGCTCTGCCGAGAACGGGCATTACGTCAAGCTAAACAGCTTTTTCGATAAGGAAGGCATTTCGATGGATGACTTCCTGCCTGCAACCGTTTATGCCTACTCAACCTGGCCGAAAGGAAGCCCAAACTACTGGGCTTTACCAGCAATGGGCGATGCCAATGGCTGGGTCTACCGCAAGGATTGGTTTTCAAGGCCAGCACTGCGTTCAGAATTTAAGTCCAAGTACGGACGTGATTTGGAGCCGCCAAAGACCTGGACCGAGATGAAAGACATTGGTGAGTTCTTCCAGGGGCGAGATATTGATGGGAAGCGTGTCTATGGCGCTGCGATCTTCACCGAGCGTGGATCTGAGGGAATCACCATGGGCGCGACTGGTGCTCTGTACTCCTGGGGTTTCCAGTACCAGAATCCTAACAAGCCTTATGACATGGAAGGTTTTGTCAATTCTCCAGATGCTGTAGCAGCATTGGAATTCTATAAGGAACTCTACAAATGTTGTACTCCTCCAGGTTATACCGATAGCTATATGGAAGAGGGACTAGATGCTTTCAAATCAGGGCAAGTTGCCATGATGATGAACTGGTTTGCCTTCTTCCCTGGGCTCCACAAGGATCCCGTGGTCGGTGGTGACAAGATTGGATTTTTTGTGAATCCAGGTCAAAAAGTAGAAGCTTCTACATTGGGTGGACAGGGGATCTCCGTAGTTTCCTACTCCGAAAAGAAAGATCAGGCATTGGAGTACGTCAAGTGGTTCGCTTCTCCTAAAGTTCAGAAAAAGTGGTGGTCATTGGGTGGGTATTCCTGCCACAAGTCTGTTCTTTTGGATCCCGGTTTTGCCAACACACAGCCGTTTGCTGCAGACTTCCTGAAGGCGATGGATGGAGTTCAGGATTTCTGGCAGGAGCCTGCTTATGCAGAACTGCTGCTGGCGATGCAGAAACGTGTGCATGACTTTGTGGTAGCTGATCAAGGAACCGCTCAGGAAGCACTCGACAAGCTTATTGAAGACTGGACAGAGACCTTCGAAGACGAAGGCAAGCTCTAAATTGAATTCACAGGATTTCACTGTCACTGACAGTCGAATTCCTGTGACCAGTTTTATTTAAACGGAGCCCGATGTCTCGTCCTTCCATACTCCAAAAAATTGCTACCTCCGTAGCTGTGGCAACACCTGCACCCGTCGCAAGAAAGGTGAGAGGGCTATCAGACCGAGCCATTACCTGGCTCTTCGTAACTCCAACTATTCTACTGCTGTTGGTTATCAACATTTTCCCGTTGATCTGGACCATTCAATTATCCTTCACTAATTACAAAGCTAACCGTGCAGCACGTGGTGAGAAGTTCATTGGGCTAAGAAACTACGAGCGTGTGCTGGGTGATGCAGATATCTGGATCACCCTGCAAACGACTGCACATTTTCTGATTTGGACGATGCTGCTACAGGTGCTCCTTGGCTTTGGTCTGGCTTGGCTGTTGAACAAACAATTCAAAGGACACTCTTTCTGGACCACGCTGATCCTATTGCCGATGATGCTTTCACCAGCTGTAGTGGGCAATTTCTGGCGTTTCCTCTATCAACCTCAGATTGGGCTTTTCAACTATATCATCGCCTTCTTCACAGGTGCAGACCCCTCCTCATTCCAGATGCTTGGAGATGTTAATTTGGCGCCCTGGTCCATAGTAATCGTTGATACCTGGATGTGGACGCCATACATCATGCTGATTTGCTTGGCTGGATTGCGATCAATTCCCGATTACATCTATGAGGCGGCTGAGGTCGATCGAGCCTCAAAGTGGCGTCAATTCTGGTCGATTACAGTTCCAATGGTTTTGCCTTTCTTGATGTTGGCTGTGTTGTTTCGAGCCATTGAGAACTTCAAGATGTTTGACCTTGTGGTGGAATTGACCAACGGTGGTCCTGGATCAGTAACTGAACTAGCTTCAATCAACTTGAAGCGGGAAGCCTTTGAGAAGTGGCGGACTGGCTATTCTTCTGCTTTTGCCATTATTCTTTTTGTGACAGTCTTTGGCGTGGCCAATATCTATGTCAAAGCTCTTAATGCGGTGAAGCAACGATGAGTTCCGTACTTCCACACGAAAAGCCTTGGGGGAAGCGACTAGCTGCTGGGTTAGTCATTGTGTATGCATTGGTCAGTATCATTCCGCTGATTTGGATCTTCCTAACTGGCTTCAAGTCACCACAGGATTCGATCAGCTACCCTCCAAAGATGCTGTTCTCCCCAACCATGGAAGGCTATGTTAACGTCTTCACCACTCGTACTCGGCAAACTCCAGAGTACATGGAAACATTGCCGCCTCCGGAAACTTGGTACGATGAGTTGGTTCGTTCGCGAAGTATGGTGATCGCAGGACCTTCCAAGTTTGGGCAACGCTTTTTGAATTCCATTATCATCGGCTTCGGTTCTACATTTCTTTCGGTCTTTTTGGGAACCCTAGCGGCCTATGCCTTCTCGCGATTTAGGATTCCGCTTAAAGACGACCTGATGTTTTTCATCCTTTCCACCCGGATGATGCCTCCAATTGCTGTGGCTATTCCCATTTTCCTGATGTACCGCGAGCTAGGCTTGGCAGATACACACTTAGGAATGATACTACTCTATACGGCTGTCAACATCTCCTTGGCAGTCTGGCTTCTGAAGGGCTTCATTGATGAGATTCCACGGGAATATGAAGAAGCCGCAATGATTGATGG
>DPLM01000347.1:10345-10498 GCA_003541985.1 Deltaproteobacteria bacterium
GCAATGATTGATGGTTACTCTCGTTTCCAGTCCTTCCGCAAAGTGGTCTTGCCCCAGGCAACTACGGGTATAGCATCAACCGCGATCTTCTGTTTGATCTTCAGTTGGAATGAATATGCGTTTGCACTGTTACTAACCTCTGGCACCGCCCAA
>DPLM01000311.1 GCA_003541985.1 Deltaproteobacteria bacterium
ATCATTCATCGCCATGCGGGCAAAAGTCTCACGGATGTCGCCTCCAGAGGCAACTGGATCAGGCTCGCCGTTCGGTCCTTGTGGGTTGACGTAGATCAGGCCCATTTGTACGGCTGCAAGTGGATTTTCCAGCTCACGCTCACCTTTGTAACGCTTGTCGGCTAGCCACTCGGTCTCTGTTCCCCAATAGATGTCTTCTTCTGGTTCCCAAACATCGGCACGTCCACCACCGAAGCCAAAGGTCTTGAAGCCCATGGACTCCATGGCGCAGTTTCCAGCGAGGACCATCAAGTCAGCCCAAGAGATCTGGTTGCCATACTTCTGCTTGACTGGCCACAGCAGGCGTCGAGCCTTGTCAAGATTGGTGTTGTCTGGCCAGCTATTGAGAGGGGCGAAGCGCTGTTGTCCAGCTCCGGCTCCTCCACGACCGTCAGCGATACGGTAGGTGCCCGCGCTGTGCCAGGCCATGCGTACCATGAAGGGGCCGTAGTGTCCATAATCAGCGGGCCACCACCCCTGAGAGTCGGTCATTAGGGTGTGAAGGTCTTGTTTGAGTGCCTTAAGGTCTAATTTACTGAACTCCTTAGAATAATCGAAATCCTCACCCATTGGATCGGACAAGTTCGAGTGGTAGTGCAGCATTTCAAGATTCAATTGATTCGGCCACCAATCTGTGTTTTTCGTGCCTTTGGACTCTCCTCCGCTAAAGACACTTCCGCTGAAGGCGCCGCCGCTGAATGGGCATTTGCTTTCGCTCATAATCGTCTCCGTTGCTCTTATAGTTATGGTTTGTAGACAGGATTCTGAATCCTGTTGTTGGCTGACGTCTTGGGAAACTTCCCCCTCTGTCACTCTTTGTTCACTGGGGTGGTATTTCGCTGCTCTTGGTCTGGCTTGCTTCAGCGAGACATTTAGAACAGTGTCCCCAATAGATAACCTCTGCTTCATCGATTTCGTAGCCCATGCTATCGCTAGGGCTCAGGTAAGGAGTAAAACCGACCGCACAATCGATGTCGACCATGTGATGGCAGGATCGGCAAACTAGGTGATGGTGATTGTCGCCCACACGATCTTCGTAGCGGGCTGGAGATCCAGCAGGTTGGATACGCCGAACTAATCTTCGTTCGACCAAGACACTTAAAGCATCGTATACAGCCTGTTTGGAAATGACACCCAATTCTGCTCTGACTATCTCGGCAACACCATCTGCCGTGATGTGAGGTTGGCCTGAAACTGCTCGCAGGACAGCGATGCGTTGAACGGTCACCTGAACATCGTGTTGACGGAGCAGATTCACCAGCTCAGTAGCCAATGGTAATCCTCGGTTTAGATGGGAATAGAGAGAGGATCCCTAGGTGATGGGAATTTATAATCCCCTACATCAGAATCATCGTGTCATCAGTTTGATCTGCAGTTGTCCGGACTGTTTGATGGAACTACCAGCCAAAGTTGCTGCCTATTCTTGGAAGCAGAGACGGCGGACAACATTGATACAGTCATTCTGAATTAGTCAAAATCATAAGCTATGTCTTATTTTAGACTAAGTCAAGAATCTTACCAATTCTGAACAATGCAACGTAAAAAATTCTGTAGGGAGATTACAAGATTTGGACTCTACGACTAAATTGAAAAGGCAGGTCGTCTATTCGGGTAGGATTCTTTCCATTCGTGCAGATCGGGATCCTTTGACTAGGATCACATCATTGGGTTGGAGAGCCTGCTGTAGAAGAGGGAGCAAGTCACCTGGCTCTTCCGCAATGTGTACCAGACGTTGAGTGGTCGCTTGCCAGCCTTCTGCTAGGTTCAAGCTGTAGGGGCCACAGGCGAAGAGAGTTGAGACACCGCAGTCCGCAGCAAACACGCCCACTTGATGATGTAGCTCAGAGGCTTGGTCTCCGAGCTCTGCCATCGACCCTGCCACAAGTAGGAGGCGTCGGTATGGATACATCTGCCGCAGGCTTTGCATTACACTCCGGAAGGATGAGGGATTGGCGTTGTAACTATCGTTGACCCACAACACATCTCCACGAGGGAGAAGCTGCATCCGGCCTGCAACATCCAAATCCAGTTCGGCGACCGCCTTCCGTAGATCGCTATTATCCACACCTGTTGAGTGTAGAGCTGCGAGGACACCAGCCAGATTTTGCAAAGCCAGTGGGTTTTTTAAGGAAGTCTGTAATTCACCAATGGGTGAATCCAGAATGGATAAGCCGTTGTCTGGTTGGATTGCTTGTAGTTGCAGCTTCCACTCTGCAGCCTGTTCGTTGAATCCGAAGCTGTGGAGAGTTACCCCGATCTGTTCGGCCTCTCGTTCAAGAATATCTCTTTCCAATACATTTGCTGGAATCCAAGCTTGGCCACCTTGCACAAGTCCTTTCCACAAGCCAGATTTCTCTCGTGCAACCCCAGCTGTGTTGAGCAGAAATTCCAAATGGCTTTCCCCGATGCTTGTTAGTAAACCAACGGTAGGCCGAGATACCTTGGCTAGAGTTTCGATCTCTCCAAAGTGATTTGTTCCCATTTCGACTACCCACCAACTCGTATCCAGTGGAGCCGATAGAAGCGTTAGAGGTACACCGATGAAGTTATTGTAGTTACCCTGAGTTGCATGGGCAGTCGCATCCAGACTTTGACAGAGATTTCGTGCGATTTCCTTGGTAGTTGTTTTGCCGTTGCTTCCGGTGATTCCCAAAACCTGGCCGGAGAAGCGTTTGCGATAGTCAGTAGCCCAGTCCAACAACGCTTGATTAGGAGAAGTAACTTCAATTCTAGGAACTTGCTGTAGTTCAGCAGGGAGGTGGTCTGCAGAAGCAATCAATCCAGCAGCACCATGATTCAGCGCCTGGGCTGCGTAGGAGTGGCCATCGCTATTTTCTCCCCGTAGGCAGACAAACCACTGTCCAGGCCGGATCTTGCGAGAGTCTGTGGTCAATCCAGAGACTTTCACCTGTGGATCAACATGATGTGAGGTTCCTTGGAGAACAGGAGCTAGCTCGCAAACGGTATAGGGCAGCATCAATTGCTTAGATGGCGCAGTAAGTCATCTACCATGTTGGGACTACCAATATAGAAAGGTACCCGCTGGTGTAGTGATTGCGGTTCGATCTCCAAAATGCGTTGTGTACCATTGCTGGCCATGCCTCCTGCTTGTTCAGCAAGCAGGGCCAAGGCATTGCATTCATACATTAGGCGTAGCTTACCTTGAGGAGCTTTTTGGGTGGATGGATACAGGTAGATCCCACCTTTGAGCAGGTTGCGGTGGAAGTCAGCAACCAAGGAACCAATGTAGCGACCTTGAAAGTTCCGTACTCGACAGGTTTCCAAATAGGCTTGAATTCGCGGATAGAATTGGTTGAGGTTTCCTTCGTTGCAGGAATAGGTTTTTCCGTCCTCTGGAAAGCGCAGCTGCGTGTGTGAGAGGAAAAATTCCCCGAGAGAGGGTTCGTAGGTGAAGGCATTCACCCCTTGACCAGTGGTGAGCACCAAAATGGTAGAAGATCCATAGAGTACGTAGCCACTGGCTAACTGCTGGGAACCGGTCTGCAATGCGTCTTCTATCGTCGGGCTGGTACCAGGCTTAGTGCTGCGGCGGTAAATAGAGAAAATGGTACCAATCGAAACATTCACACCGATGTTGCTGGAACCGTCAAGGGGATCAATCGCAATCACGTACTTTGCCTGCTCATTACCAGTTTGGATCAATTCGTTTTCCTCTTCAGAAATTATACAGCAGACCTTACCTCCCAGGCGCAAAGCTCGGGTGAAGCGGGTATTGGCAATCACATCCAGTTTCTGCTGATCTTCTCCCTGAATATTTTCTGCTCCGGCGCTGCCATCTAGACTGATTAGTCCAGCTCGGTTGATGTCTCGGTTGATGATCTTAGCGGCTAGAGATATATCCGCGAGTAACTGGGTGAAGTCTCCTTTTGCCTGGGGATAATTCTGTTGTTCGTTGGCGATGAATCGTTGAAGTGTAACTCCAACGGGAGCTGAGAGCTGATTGATTGTTGAAGTGACAGGCATCTGATGTTCTAAATAAGAAGCAGGAGCGGTGATCGAACTAACATAGATGAAATTTCAAGATAAAGATTACCAAATACCACACCTTTCTACCAGAATCTCGAAAGGTTTCTTAACAAAATTCTCATGAAGTAACTTAGAGTAATTTACTAGTTTGCTTCAAATGCTTCTGCAGAGAGTAATTTTTTGAAAAATTCTGCAGATCTTGGTGATCAGCAAACGGTTCATCCACACGCTTCGCTCTAGTCTGTATACAACACACTCCACGATCGAAAAATGAAGATATTCAACTAAATGGCAGACCAGTTCTTTACAGAAAGAGCGGGTTTTTTTGTTAGGAGCCATTGGATCAATCAAAATAGCATTCACCATCTTATCAGCAAAACAAAGCCTTGCTACTACCTCCCCCATTTTCTTGCCAAACCCACGACCGATGTAAGCCTCGTTGCCGATCCAGATGTCGATAACCCGTAAGTCACTCGCACGCTGTCCCAAGTAGTGGTTCTCTTCCCGGGCAGGTTCAATAATCTGCAGAAAGCCAATCGGGAGGCCTGCTACTTCAGCAATCAATTGCTCCCGCTAATCAGGTTGTCGATTGAGTTCCGTTTGCTAACTCCAATCCCCCTTACCCTTTGCCGCAATGAGATGTGTGGCCTTGTCCCAACGTTACAGCAGTTCCAGATTGCTGAAGCTGGCTGGACGCAATTGGATCATGTGATTTTATCCATTCGATGATGACTGGCCTAAGGTATTGCATTTACTGGCTTTTGTGGGACTGGTGGTGATGCATCGAAGACTTCTCATCATCTCTGGAAACAGCCTCACTCTGCTTTACGGGCAACTCTACGACTACGTCTGGAGACTGCCGAAACTGGAGGGTTAGCGTGTGAGATTCTCCGAGCTTAGGCACTTTTTTCAAGTTGATTAGCATGATGTGGTATCCACCGGGTTTGAGCGTTGCCGTACCTTTTGAAGGGACTTCAAGGGAATCTACAGGGTACATCTTCATCATGCCGTTCTCTTCCTTGACGTTGTGGATCTCCACCACTTCAGCCAGAGGTGAACTAGCCCCAATCAGAGCATCTGACTTATCTTGATGATTTATCACGGTCAGGTAGGCAGCCCCCATTTTGGCATTGGGAGGTGTCGCTCGAATCCAACCATTGGTGACTTTCATTTCAGCCATGGACTGCGCGAACACAACACCAATACCCAGCATGAACAATAAGCTGATGAATAAGCCAAATAGTTTTGAAATTTGCTTCATTGTTGATTCTTTACTCAGGAGTAGTTGCACCACAGTTCGAACGTAACCAGAGCGCTAAAGCTCAGTCCTCCGGTCTCACTGCAGAGAAAAGTTGCGCTTTTTCCTTGTTATTGCCCAGATAATCAAATAGCCCAAAGTGATCGAATCGCAGGTGAACATTGACGCAGAGAGTATTCGAAACGTCTGATATTTTTCAGATTTTCAAGGAAAACAACATACGCTCAGTAATTTTGGCAAGAACGGATCAGAATGGAGGAGGAGCCCGCAGGGAAGCCAGACTCAGCCAGGCCTTGGCAATAAAAGGAAACTGGTAAGGGAGATTACCAAGTATGTGAACTAGAAACTGCCTAAGGATTGGGGCTATGGGAGGTAGAACAAGTACGGCGCTCCCGGCATTCCAAGCTAGCAGGGCGGGGCACGATTCTGTATCGTTAGAAACTGGAGTCAGCGGGAAGGGCAGACATTCCAAGTGCTCTGCCAGATCTGCAGAGACAAAAGTACCTATTGGTGTACGGAATCCATCCACATGCTGCACATGCACTGGGATCACACTGAGCCAGATCAGTAGCAATACAGCCAGTACTCCAGCCAAACTACGAAGATTTCTTGAATGGTAGCGTGTGCTCATTCACCTGCTGAGGAAGATAGCTTTTTTCAAAAATATTGCTCTCCCAAGCCTAGCGTACTCGCCACAAAATTCTAGGATTTTTGAGTGAAATTAGAATTTGTTTAGCGGATCAATGAGCATATTCAACAGTTGCAGTTGATCATAGAGGTCGACTGGCAAACTCTTTTCATGGCCAGATGCGGATTTGTTTGAACCCTAATTCAGAAAGGAGTTGCCCAGATGTCGATCTCCGTTCTTCCACGACGTAGTCCATTGGTCACGGATGGCAGTATCGCTTCAATACACGGCTTGGAAATTGGTGCCGAGCGCTCACTGCCCATCTTCAGTATGGGAGTCTCTGCGGGTTTCCCTTCACCGGCAGAAGATCATCTGGAAGGACGCTTGGATCTCAATGAGCACCTGATTCCCCATCCTACCTCAACTTTCTTTGTCCGAGCCGCTGGAGATTCAATGATTCAGGCTGGAATCTTCGATGGAGACTTGCTGGTAGTGGATAGGTCAATCGAGCAACGTAAGGGTCGGATTGTGATTGCTTCACTGCACGGAGAATTTACCCTCAAGCGACTTTGGCAGGATGGAGGTCAGATTGAGTTGCGTCCTGAAAACGACAATTATGAATCCATCCAAGTGACGGTGGATGATGCCTTTGCTGTCTGGGGGGTGGTGACCTATGTCATCCACAAGCTCTGAACCCTGCCTAGCGCTGGTTGATTGCAATAATTTCTACGTTTCCTGTGAGCGAGTCTTTCGGCCAGACCTGGCACAAGTACCGGTAGCGGTTCTCAGCAACAACGATGGCTGTGTGATCGCCCGTAGTGAGGAGGTCAAGCAATTGGGGGTGATGATGGGGACTCCCTACTTTCAGTGTGGACCAGAGTTGCGTCGAGCTGGGGCTGTTGTTTTCAGCAGCAACTATCCACTTTATGGTGATTTGAGCCAGCGGGTGATGAAAACGCTAGAGGCCCTGTGTCCACGAGTGGAGCGTTACTCAATCGATGAAGCTTTCGTCGAGATTCCTGGTAGCGAACAGGCAGAGCGAGAAACCTTCTCTCAACAATTGCAGGCTCAGGTCCTGCGAGATACTGGCATTCCTGTTTCGATCGGGTTGGCCACAACGAAGGTACTGGCTAAGTTGGCTAATCGACAGGCCAAGCGGCTTAGAGAGGCTGCAGGGATCTGGTCCATGCCAGAAGATCTGGAAACTCGTCAACAGCAGCTTTCAGCAACCCCATTGACAGATGTCTGGGGCATTGGTAGGCGCTGGGCAAGACGCTTGGAAAATGAAGGCTGGCAGAATGCTGCAGAATTGGCTGCTGCTGATCCTGCAATGATCCGGCTTGTCGCCAATGTGGTATTACAGCGAATCGCTTTGGAACTGCGTGGGGATTCCTGTCTCTCGTTGGAAGAGATTAGCTCGCCACCACGCTCGCTAGTGCGTAGTCGCTCTTTCGGTCAACCACTGTACCAGCTGACAGAATTGCGTCCAGCCCTCGGGCGATACCTACAACGTGGCTGGGAGCATTTGCGTAGGCATCATTTGAGGGCAAGCGGAATCCAGGTCTTTCTACACACCAGTCGTTTTCACAGAGAAATTCGCTACTTTGGTAGCCGACAAGCGGTCATCGAACCAACAGATGATCTGTGGGAACTCCAGCGTTATGCCTTTGCATTGTTAGAACAGGCCTATCGCTCGGGTGTGGGCTACACACGCTGCGGGGTAATGCTCTTTGGTCTAGAACCTGATCAACCTTCCTGGAAGGTGTGCAAAGCGTGGCAACAGAGAGCAGATCTGCAGCAAGCAATTTCAGGACTCCAGCAACGTTGGGGGCGTGATGTAATACAGTTGGCTCACACCTTGACAGCAACCAAAGGTTTGCCACTCCAGCAACATCGATCCCCACGCTACACCACTCAATGGTCTGAATTAGCTATTGTTGGGAAAAAAATATTCTTTTAAGATAAAAACTATTGGTTTTCAGATTTGCGAACATATTACAAACATGTTTGATGTGTCCAATCAATTTAAATTTGAACTGATAACAATCAATGTTCACAAAATAAAAAAATATCCTTTCAAAATTTTTTAAATTCTATATCTGGTGTTATTTAATCAAAA
>DPLM01000005.1:0-6768 GCA_003541985.1 Deltaproteobacteria bacterium
TTCCCAAAAGAAAAAGGCACCCCAGCCCGCTACAACTGGCAACACTCCTACCAGCAGAAAATTGGACACATCGATGCCCTCAAAAAAGTGCAATCGATTGTCTTCAAAATTGACCACTAGGCTGGTGAAGATATGAAAAATCACCCACATACCTGAGAATGCAGCGAAGACAAAACGCTTTCCTGACACTATTCTTCCTCCTCCTCTTTTGGGACGGAAGTGGGCGGCCGGGCTTGCACTTGGTTTCTTAGCCAGATCAGGTGCTCCCAGCGACCACTTTCTCCGAAATCTTCTTTCAATTGCTCTTCGTAGACGGGACGGCGAACTGAAGCGGCACCTTCCACAGCCCAACCGACACTGTCCGCATATTTTTCAACATATTCCAGTGCATCTGTTTTGTGACTTTGGTCTACCCAGTCTCCCAAGACCAAGAAGCAATGTCCACCTGATACCGTTACTTGCCGCATTTTCAGCATACACCTGCGAAACACTTCTTTCCACTGTGCGGCCGAATGTTGTCGTCGTGTGCCAATCTCTTTCAGCGCAAGTTCCTGAATGGAGAAGTGCAACCAGCGCAGCCGCAAGCGATGATGATCAAGGTAGTCATAGGTTCCTGGATAGGGTGGACTAGTGATTAGACAATCGAATGGATCACAACCTTGTGGCAAGCTCAATTCCCGCACATCTTGCTGCCAGATTTGTGGCCGTATTTTTGGGTCAGGAAGACGTCGACTCAACTCCTGCTGACGTTCCAGTACTTCTCGAGTTTTTCGATGCATCCACAAAGAGAAAGCTCCACGTGGAAAGTTTCCTTTTTCCTTTTTTTCACTATCATTCCCTTCTTCAATGCGACGAGAAAACTTGCCAACCAGACTGGAAAAAACAAAGCGTAGGGTCTCTCGATCTGGGCCTGGATAGAGTTGTTCCAGACAATCCGACCACTGCAGCATCTCGGCAAAAATATGGGGTTGGTAGTGTGTTTTCAGCGTAGACAAGTGGGGATGCTCGACTCGGATCTTGTCACGACGCCGTCTTTCAACCTCATTTTGGAGGAATTCCAAGGCGTTCCATAACATTACAGCATGCTTAGGCAGACGACCACGGCAGCGTTCCCGGGCCACTAGTGCTGCGATTGGATTAATGTCATTTCCTGCGACCTTCCATCCCCGGCAGAGGCTCTCAACCAATAGCGTTCCCCCACCCATGAAGGGATCGCATAATCGGGGTGGATGGTCTATGTGTTCATGTGCCAACCATTTCAGAATGGTACGAGGCAAGTTGGGATGGAAGCGAGCGGGATAGGGATGTAATCCATGAGTCAAGGAATAGCCCTCACGTCCTTGGGGAGGGGTTCGAAGGGCATTCTCCAACATCCTTCCTTCACGTCCTTGGTGACGAGACTCAAGGTTAGCTTGGGATGCAGAACGTCGAATGCGACGAAACTTTGGTTCAGCTTCAGTGGTCATTGGGTCTTGAGAAAGAGTTCTTGTTCAGGCACTACCCGGATCACCAGCTTTCAAGGCGACTCGTCCTTCTGCATGTCCAAGGGCTTGGTAGGCATGATAGCGAGCCTGATTGCAGCGTTCGCACTCGCAGCCGAGTTCATTCTTCAGTAGGCCTTCTTCTTGAGATGCAAGTAGTTCACGCAGTGCTTCATAAAGTTTTGGTGCAGCGGCCAGTAAGTGTAGCGTGTTTCGCCACTCTTCATCTTCTAGGGCAGGCAGTTCTAGAATAGTCGTTCCTTCCCTAGTACAAATCCGGAAGCAGTGGTGCTCGTGGTGATAGTGAAGTTCCCAGGGTCCAGGAAGGTACGCCGATTGGCTCATTCGGTCTTCTGCAGCAGTATCAGCCGATAGGACTTGTGCTGCGAGAAAGAGGCTCCACTCGTTCCTCCAGAGAAGTACTTGCGATGGATCTTCTCAATTTTCTTGCGGTAGATTTTGGAAACACTCCAGGCCAACCAGGCCGCATTGCTGCGGGTGTAGTAGGCAACGGCATTCCAGATCGGTTGAACAACCTCACGGAGAAGGCTATCCATCAGATCTAGAGAAGGAGCAGTTTCTTTGGTGATGTCTTGATCTAATAAGATTTGTAGAGGATATCCACCAAGCAAACGATAGAAATTTTCCAATCGATGGCCACCACTGATCGGACTCCTCGTGTCGGCAGGAATTTTGAAAAAATCACAGATCAGTAGATGCCCTGAAGGGTTCAGGCG
Organism: Deltaproteobacteria bacterium; assembly: GCA_003541985.1. GTDB lineage: Bacteria > SAR324 > SAR324 > SAR324 > NAC60-12 > JCVI-SCAAA005. Next base: position 2,219 of record DPLM01000005.1, read on the forward strand.
AGCCAGTGTTTCTTCTAATGCTGCCTCAAGGTGGAGGTACTGGAAGCTCTCACTGCAGAGGACCAGATCGTACTTTCGATCCGTCTTCAGGTCTTCGTATCGACATTCAAAGATCGTCACGTCCGCCCCCAGCAAACCTCGAGCGTAATTCGTCAGGTAGGGACTAGGCGAAACACAGTCAACCTCGTAACCACTCTCGATCATCTTTTGAGCAAACTTCCCAGAACCACAGCCAACATCCAGAATACGTTTAACTCCCTTTGGAATTGTCTCTAGCAACAAGTTGGCATAATTTTCTTGAGCCTGTAGCACATTGGCAGGTTCGACGCTCAGTTCTGGCGTCCAGAAACCATAGTGCAGGTACTCCGTCTTGTAGAAGTGACGAGCGACTGCAAGACCAACGTCCAGTCCAATTTCTTTAAGTTCAACCTTAGGCGCTTGGGGTTCCATGGTGGCTTGGTAAAGATGGAAGGCTGGTCAACAGCCTTCATACGGTAGGAAGATCAGCCCTGTTGGGCCATGTAGCGAATCAGATCAAGAACACGATTGGAGTAGCCAATCTCGTTGTCGTACCAGGAGACTAGCTTGAAGAAGCGATCACTAATGCCAATTCCAGCAGTTGCATCAAAGATGGAGGAACGAGCATCGCCTATAAAATCAGAGGATACCACCTGGTCCTCAGTGTATCCTAGAATACCCTGCATGCTGCCTACTGCAGCAGCTTTCATAGCAGAGCAAATCTCTTCGTAGGAAGTAGCCTTTTCCGTGCGCACTGTTAAGTCAACCACTGAGACGTTGGCGGTTGGTACTCGAAAGGCCATTCCGGTCAGCTTACCTTTAACCTCAGGGATACAAAGCCCTACTGCTTTGGCAGCCCCAGTGCTTGAAGGAATTATGTTTTGGAAACCTCCTCTTCCTCCGCGCCAGTCTTTCAATGAGGGACCGTCAACTGTTTTCTGAGTCGCCGTGACCGCGTGTACCGTTGTCATTAATCCTTCCTCAATCCCATAGTTGTCTAGGACAACCTTGATAATAGGCGCTAAGCAGTTGGTGGTGCAGGAAGCATTGGAAACTACGTGATCACTGCTCGGATCGTAGTCGTTATGATTAACACCCATTACCAGGGTTTTCAGGTCACCCTTTGCAGGCGCTGAGATTACGACTTTCTTAGCTCCAGCTTGGAAATGCCCTCCTACTGTCTCAGCATTGGTGAAGAGGCCTGTTGATTCAATTACGTAATCAACACCTAAATCTCCCCAGCCAAGATCAGCCGGGTTTCGCTCCGCTTTACATTGGATGGCTTTGTCATTGATCCGCAGATGGTTACCGTCAGAATTGACTTCGCCCTGAAAGCTTCCATGAGTCGAATCGTATTTGAACATGTAGGCTAGGTTTTCTGAAGGGAGCAGATCATTGATTGCTACAAATTCAAGGTTCGGATCATTTGTACCTGCTCGGACGACCATGCGCCCAATTCTTCCAAATCCGTTAATACCAATACGAATCGCCATGGACTTCTCCAGTTCTTAGATACTTACAGAGGATGAATCAATTTTTACGTTTTTCGGTAATGCCATCAGGACTACCTATGATGAGTCGTTCCGTCATGTCCACAAAAAGACCGTTCTCAACCACTCCGGGCAACTGATTCAGCTGTTGGTTGAGCTCAGAGGCATCTTTTATTCGTGACAGGTTACAATCGATGATGTAGTGATTTTGATCTGTGACAAAAGGCTTTCCTTCTCGTTGGCGCAGATTCGAAACCCCTCCAAATTGTTCTAATTGTCGCCTAGTGACTTCCCACCCGAAAGGAATCACCTCTACTGCTACAGGGAAAGCTCCGAGGTAGTCAACACATTTGCAGACATCTACCATGATGATGCGTTCACGAGCTGCTGAAGCAACAATCTTCTCTCGGAGCAAGGCCCCACCTCCTCCTTTGATCAGATTCAGCTCTGGGTCCACCTCATCTGCCCCATCCAAGCAAAGGTCAAGTACTGGTTGCTCTTCGAGGGTAGTCAGAGGAACACCTTCCGCTAAAGCAAGTTGTCGTGTTGCCTCGGAGGTTGGTACTCCCTGAATACGCATGCCCTGGCGGACTCGCTCACCAAGGATTTGTAACAGATAACTGGCCGTCGTTCCGGTTCCCAACCCAAGTATCATTCCATCAGTGATCAATTCTGCTGCTGCTGCCGCTGCACGTTGCTTGTTGTTAGATGACACCATCTTCTTTTAACCATTCAATCAGGGTGTCACGAAGTTGTTCTGGCTCAAAACCAAACTGTTTGCGGAGTTCTTTCTCTGGTGCGGAAGCACCAAAATCACTGTATCCCAGAAGATAGTCTGCGTACTTGCGCCACGGTCCTTCACTACCAGCTTCGATTGAAACCACCAATGAATCTGCAGGAAACAAGTAGTCTTGTAAGCTCGGGTCTTCGTATTCCATTGCCTCAATGCAGGGCATCGACACATGGCGAGTCGGGATTCCAAGCTGCTGAAGTTCTAAGCGTAGTTGCTGGGTTGCTCCACCTTCAGAACCTGTCGAAATTAAAACCAGACCGGGACAGTCTGGATTTTTCAAAGAGTAGGCTGTCTTCTCATCCAGTTCATAAGAAAAATCTTGAACAATGTAAGCACCACGGAGCATATCTCGCGGATCAAAGTCGTCCATTCGCTCCAGTACTGTTGTCTTCTGACGAGTCAACAAGATTGCAGCAGGAGTAAACACATGATCACGACCAAGCGCGTAGGCCCATGCTGCAGCAGTCTCTAGAGCATCTGATGGACGCCAAACTTCTAATTCAGGAATCAGACGCAGTGCCCACGCATGCTCGATTGGTTGATGCGTTGGTCCATCTTCTCCAACAGCGTATGAATCATGGGTGAACACAAAAATTGATGAAATCCTAGAGAGCGCTGCCAGACGCAGAGGAGGGCGCATATAGTCGGAGAAGACCAGAAAGGTCGAACCGAAAACCTGAAATCCTCCGAACAAGGAAATCCCATTGACGATTGAACCCATAGCATGCTCACGAATTCCAAAGTGGATATTTCGTCCAGAGAAAGAAGGGTCGGGCAGCACTTGACTGTCTAGGGAAGCTGGAATAATGCTCTGGGCGTTCTTAATCAGTGTCTTGGTACTAGGTTCAAGATCGGCAGAACCTCCAACTAGACCGGGAAGCAGCTTGGCCGCCTGTTGAATCACCAATCCGGAAAGTGATCTTGTTGCGTCTACTTTGTCAGCTACTGCAGGGATCAATTCTTCGAGTAGTTGATCCTCGCCGTAGGGAGGCTCCCAGTGTTGGTTCCAGATTCTAGCTTTTTCTGGATGAGCGGATTGCCACTGACTAAAGAGTTCCTGCCATTGGTCGTATTCTTCAATGTTTTCCGCCTTCCGGTTAGAGAAAACTTCCCGAACTTCATCTGGCACACAGAAGCGTTCACTATGCTCCCAACCAAGTGCCTCTCTCGTGGAAGCTAACTCCTCATCACCCAGTGGGGAGCCATGAATATCGGACGTCCCTTGTTTGTTCGGAGAGCCTTTACCGATAGTGGTTTTAGCAATAATTAGAGACGGCTTGCCCCCCTCAACTCGCGCAGACTCAACAGCTTGTACAATTTGATCGTGATCGTGTCCATTGCAATGTTGAACATGCCATCCATAGGCTTCAAAACGCTGTCCAACATTTTCACTCATTGATAAGCGGGCATCTCCTGCGATAGTGATCTGATTGCTATCATAGATCGCAATCAGGTTCCCCAGACCCAAGTGCCCTGCCAAGGCAGCAGATTCTGCAGAAACACCTTCCTGCAGGTCTCCATCGCTACAAAGGACATAGATGTTAGCTGTGATTATAGGGAAGTCTTGATCGTTGAAGCGCGCAGTGTGCATTTTGGCAGCTAATGCCATCCCTACCCCATTGCTAAACCCTGCGCCCAGTGGCCCCGTTGTGCATTCCACACCATCTGTCAGTCGAAACTCTGGATGTCCAGGTGTTCGACTGTCCAACTGGCGAAACTGCTTCAGTTCTTCCATCGGCAAATCATAACCGGCTAAGTGCAGCATCGCGTAAAGCAAAGCCGAGGCATGGCCTGCGGAAAGGACGAACCGGTCTCGATTCACCCAGTCTGGCTGATCAGGATTGTAGCGCAGAAACTCCGTCCACAGCGCTAGGGTAATATCAGCTAAGCCCATCGGTGCACCGGGGTGTCCGCTGTTGGCGGACTGTACCATATCTGCAGCTAAGAGCCGTATAGTGTTTACACACTGTTCCCGAAGTTGGGCTTGCATGCAGAGTCTCCAGTATAACAATTCAGGGATCAGGCCTATTCGGCCCGATCAAACTTAAAGAGCGGTCTCCGAAACTTGAGGAGATGTCTGAGCTATTTCGCCATCAACTTCGTATTCCGCATTGCGGAACATATTGTAGCCAGTACCAGCTGGAATCAATCGTCCTAGAATAACGTTCTCCTTAAGTCCACGGAAGAGATCATGCTTCCCTGAGAGCGCAGCATCTGTCAAGACTTTGGTTGTCTCTTGGAAAGATGCT
>DPLM01000005.1:7104-9643 GCA_003541985.1 Deltaproteobacteria bacterium
CTGAAATGAAGGAGTCTGTACTCAAAGAAGCCTTGGTAATTCCCTGAAGAATTGGCTTGGAACGGGCGGGCGCTCGTCCTTCTTCCAACAACTTCTTATTCTGTTTGTTGAATTCATTCTTTGAAATGATTTCTCCAATCAGGAAGGTCGATTCACCTGGATCTTCGACATAAACCTGACGCAGCATTTGGCGCACAATCACCTCAATGTGCTTGTCATTGATAGTAACCCCCTGCAGTCGGTAGACTTGCTGTACTTCGTTCACCAAGTAGTTCTGCAGAGCCTTGGTTCCCTTGACCGCAAGTATATCGTGTGGGTTCGGAGAACCATCAATCAATGGATCACCAGCACGTACAAATTCGCCAACATGTACGGTAACATGACGTCCTCTAGGAACCAGATACTCTTTCTCCTCACCCTTGCTGTCCTCCGGACGAATGACCAGACGCTGCTTTTTCTTCATGTCAGAACCGTATTCTACGATTCCATCAATCTCGCTGATGATTGCTTGATCCTTGGGGACTCGTGCTTCGAACAATTCTGCAACTCGTGGTAGTCCTCCAGTGATGTCTTTGTTTTTCGCCAATTCACGAGGGATCTTAGCCAGAGTTTCTCCAGCATGGACTTCACGTCCATGCTCAACTGCCAATTCTGATTTGATTGGTAAGGAGAATTCTGCTTGTGTCTCGTTGTCTCTCATCACGGTATTGCCATCAGCATCCATGATCAGAATCCTAGGACGTTTCTCATGATTTGGAGACTCTTTAACCACCCGACGAGATAGGTTTGTCACTTCGTCCACCTGCTCCCTGAAGGTCTCTCCTTCTATCAGATCAACAAATTTGACGAAACCACTCACATCCGTGATGATCGGAATGGAGAAGGGATCCCACTCGGCAATGGTATCGCCTTGAGCCACCTCATCTCCAGCAGTCTTGCGCAACTTTGCTCCCAAAGGCAAAGGACGTCGCTCTTTTTCACGTCCATGCTGATCCACAATAACGGCTTCACCGCGCCGACCAAGGACGATCAGGTTGTTATCTCTGTCACGTACTTCCTTGAGGTCTTCAAAACGAAGAAGTCCACTGAAACGTGCATCCCAAGTATTCTGCTCTGCTCGCCGACTCGCAGTTCCACCAATGTGGAAAGTCCGCATGGTCAACTGTGTACCTGGCTCACCGATACTTTGAGCGGCAATTACTCCGACAGACTCACCCATGTTGACCAAGTGACCATGAGCCAAGTCACGTCCATAACAAAGCCGACAAGCACCGTGATCAGCAATACAGGTTAGAATTGAACGCACACGAATTTTTTCGATGCCTGCCTCTTCAATCAGCTTGACTTCAGCTTCCGTGAGTTCATGTCCAGCTTCGACAATCACGTTGTTCTCATCCAGCGGATCAATCACGTCTTCCAGAACTACACGGCCAAGCACACGATCTCCAAGCGCTTCGATGATCTCACCAGACTCGATCAAGGCCGTCATATCGATTCCGTCCAACGTACCGCAGTCGTGCTGGGTGATGACTGTATCCTGCGCCACATCCACTAGTCGTCTGGTCAAATAACCTGAGTTCGCAGTCTTCAGGGCTGTATCTGCCAATCCTTTGCGGGCTCCGTGGGTGGAGATGAAATATTCTAAGACGTTCAGGCCCTCCCGGAAATTCGCGAGGATAGGTGTCTCGATAATTTCACCCGAAGGCTTCGCCATCAATCCACGCATACCAGCCAACTGTTTCATCTGCTGGTTGCTTCCACGGGCTCCTGAATCTGCCATCATGAAAATGGAGTTTACCTTCTCAGTCTGATCTTCTGCGTCGACCATTCCCTTGGAGAGACCACCTAGCATCTTCTCCGCAATTTTTTCTGTTGTCTTAGCCCAGACGTCGATGACTTGATTGTAGCGTTCACCGTCAGTGATCGCACCTTCCTGATATTCAGTATTGATTCGGTTAATTTCTAATTGGGCACGGGAGAGCAGGCCATGCTTCTCCTCAGGGATTACCATATCCATCATGCTGATTGAAAAACCCGCTCGGGTTGCAAAACGATAGCCCAAGTTCTTCATTTCGTCCAGCATGCGAACAGTCTTGATATTCCCAGCTGTGCGATATGCTGTGTCAATCAACTCGGCCATTTGCTTCTTCTTCAGCTGCCGATTGATCGCAGAGTAGGGAACTTCTTCCGGCACAATCAATGAGAGAATGGCTCGTCCAACTGTCGTTTCTACCAAAGCCTTACCCGGATCCAGGCGTACATGAATCTTGGCATGCAGGTCAACCTTACCATGATCATAAGCTGTAACTACTTCCTGCCGATTTGAGAAAATTTTGTTTTCTCCTCGGGCGCCCTCTGTCTCACGAGTAATCCAGTAAAGCCCAAGCACCATGTCCTGCGTTGGTGTCATCAATGGTTTGCCGTTTGAAGGAGAGAGGACATTGTTAGTGGACATCATCAGAATCTTGGCTTCCAACTGTGCTTCCACAGAGAGCGGAACGTGTACCGCCATCTGATCTCCATCAAAGTCTGCATTAAA
>DPLM01000380.1 GCA_003541985.1 Deltaproteobacteria bacterium
AGAGCAGCCTTATTCGGTGAAACAGGTGATGGAAGCGGTAGCTGATCTGCGTCCAACGATCGAGATTCCTGACTCGCGCTATTCAGATTTCACCAAGGTTGGAAAGGCCCAACTGCTGGCGGACAACGCCTGTGCCTGGTGGCTGGTCATAGGGCAAGCAGCCGCTCCAGATTGGCGGTTTAAGGACCTGCGGCAACATCAGGTGCAACTCTATCGCAATGGCCAACTGGCAGGAGAAGGGATTGGTTCTAACGTGCTGGGCGATCCAAGAGAGGCGCTAACCTGGCTAGTCAATAATGTCAACTTCCGCGGAGAGACACTAAAAGCAGGAGAGTTGGTAACTACCGGAACCTGCTTGATCCCCGTGCCTGTCCAAGCAGGTGATGAGATCCTCAGCGATTATGGAGTGTTTGGGAAGTTACGGATGCGAGTGGCTAGGTGAGCTAACTTAGGGACTAAGGGAAACCTAAATTTTGAAAATGTGAAAAAATCTTGCCTGTTCTTTCAGAGATTTGCCTGTTGATCTACAGAATTGATTTTTCAAGCTATTGATATAGTTGGATTTAGTAGCTGGTTGGAATTGTCTTCGGGGAGATGGTTGAAGAGAGAAAAGATAGTAGGGGATAGTTCTTGGATCTTCTACTAAGGAGCTGAAAATCCAAGACAAGTCAGAGCAGGGCTTCGTACAATTGACGGGTATTCTTCGTAGTCATGGCAACTGGATTGCCACCTGCACATGGATCGGTCAACGCTTTACGAGTGAGGGCTTCCAGGTCGGGACTTTTCACACCCAACTCACTAAGGTTGCGTGGAATGTCAAGGGAGGCGTTGAGTTGGTCCACAAACGCAGCAAAGCCCTCAAAACCACCATCGATATTTAAGTAGGCGGCTGCTTTTTCGATCAATTCTTCGACCACAGGACGATTGAATTGTAGGACAGCGGCCATGCAGACGGCATTGGTAGTGCCATGGTGAGTGTGATACATCGCCCCCAGTGGATGACTCAGCGCATGAATCGCACCGAGGCCCTTGGTGAAGGCGGTAGCCCCCATCGCAGCAGCACTCATCATGTGCGCCCGAGCTTCGAGGTCTGTTCCATCTGCGTAAGCCGGTGGTAGATACTCTTTGACTAAACGCATGCCTTCTAAAGCAACTCCCTGGCTCAGTGGATGATAGAAAGGAGAGCAGTAGGCTTCCAGGCAGTGAGCAAAGGCATCCATGCCGGTTCCAGCCGTGATCTTTTGGGGCATGCCAACGGTCAACTTTGGGTCGCAGATCACCACACTAGGTAGAATTTTCGGGTGGAAGATGATCTTCTTCTCTTGAGTAGCTGTGTTTGTCAGCACACCGGCTCGGCCCACCTCAGAGCCAGTCCCTGCAGTGGTTGGTACCGCGATGATTGGCTTGATACCGTCATGATTCGCACGTGTCCACCAATCTCCAATATCTTCAAAATCCCAAACAGATCGAGTTTGCCCGACCATGAAGGCGATCAGTTTAGCTAGATCTAGTCCAGATCCACCACCAAAGGCGATCACTCCATCAAAACTCCCTTCCCGAAAGACCCGTAGGCCTTCCTCGAGGTTTTTTTCGTTGGGGTTCGGATCCACTTCGGCAAATAAAGCTCGCCCCAAGCCTGCGGATTCCAGCAGGTTCAATGTTTGTTGAGTGATGTCGAAGCTGGCCAGTCCACGATCTGTAACCAGCAGGGGTTTTTGGATCTGGGCAGCGGTACAGGCCTCAGCGATTTCAGCAATGCGTCCAGCGCCAAAGCGAATGGCAGTCGGATACGACCAGTTCCCAACCAGTTTCATAGGGTCATGCCTGTTTGAGATGATAAGATTTGGTACGAGTCAGAGCCTGGTAGCCGAGTACGGATAAGCTGGCCCCACGGCCAGTATCCTTACAGCCAGTCCAGCAAAGCCCAGGATCGAGGTAGTCACAACGATTCATGAAGACAGTTCCGGTCTGAATTCGGGTGCCCAAGGCTTCAGCTGCGTCAGTATCTTGTGTCCAGATGGAAGCCGTTAGTCCGAAATCACTATCGTTCATGAGTTGAATTGCCTCATCATCATCCTTGACGGACATGATCCCGACGACAGGACCAAAGGTTTCATCTCGCATCACCCGCATCTGATGATTGATGTTGGTCAGAATCTGTGGAGTGACATAGGCTCCTCCATCGTCTTCGGCAAAGATCGGGATATGAGCAGTGGCTCCTTCCTGAAGGGCTTCGGTCACTTGTTCCCGAACTTCCTTAGCGAAGCGGACGTTGGCCATCGGACCGAGGGTGGTTTCTTTCTGTAAAGGATTACCCAGGCGGTAGCCTTTAACCAAAGCAACAGACTTTTCAACAAAGGCATCGAACAAGCTTTCGTGCACATAGATGCGTTCGATTCCACAACAGCACTGGCCAGAGTTGAACATTGCTCCATCAATCAACATATCGACTGCCGCATCAAGGTTTGCATCAGTACGAACATAGCCTGGATCTTTGCCACCCAGTTCCGTAGCAACTGGAACAAAGGTTCCAGCAGCAGCCTGCTCCATCTTGCGACCACCCCCAACAGAGCCTGTGAAGTTGATGAAGTCGAATTGGCGATTACGGATCAACTCAATGGTGGTTTCATGATCTAGGTAAACATTCTGGAATACCTCCTCGGGAATCCCTACATTGTGGAAGGCCTCGGCGAGACGTTCACCCACTTGCAGGGTCTGTGTGGCATGTTTGAGAATCACAGCGTTGCCAGCAATCAATCCGGGAACCAACGCATTGACCGCAATTAGGTATGGATAGTTCCAGGGAGCCACGACGAAGATTACCCCGTGAGGCTCTCGCTTTATCAGCCGACGAAAGCTGCTGCTCTCTTCCACGACCAGAGATTCCAAAGAGGACGCTGCGATCTTGGCCATGTAAAGTGCTCGCTCTTCAAAGCCACCGAACTCTCCCCCGTAGCGAACAGGCCGACCCATCTGATGGGCAAGTTCAATAGCCATCCGGTCCACAGTCTGCCCTACCTCAGCGACTGCTTTGAGGCAGAGATCGATACGTTCCTGTAGTGGTCGAGCTGCCCATTCTGGCTGAGCTGCACGGGCACGAGCCACGGAAGAAAATGCTGCCCC
>DPLM01000245.1:0-1849 GCA_003541985.1 Deltaproteobacteria bacterium
TTAGTGAACGACCTACTGGGCTTGATGGTGCTCTATACACCTAACGATCCAATAGCTGGGAACCCAAGCAGCTTGATGGACAACTTTGTCCGGTTGGATTTTTCTGCGGTGCTGGTAGATCTGCCACTTGGCACCCCAGTGGGAGGTGGGATGGGCAATGTAGTAGAGTTTGAGCAAACGCCAAATGATGACGGTGGAATGGAAGAGGAACCTTCTTCGGTATCTTCAGCGTCCCTAGAAATCACTGAAAGTGATCAAGAGTCAGGAGAAAAAAGTCTTTCGGAAGTAGAGGAACGAGAGAATAAAATTGGAATCGGACTTGGTTTCGGTTCTTACGATCAGGGTGGCTCGAAAGTCAGCACAACAACAATTCCCATCTCCTACAGTTGGAATTTCGAAGGAGAGAGCAAGCCAAGCCTAACCCTGCGACTCCCCGTTTCACAAATTGATGTTGATGGAAATTCAGGTTTTGCCGCTGGATTTGGTTTAAACTACCGCCAGTTTGTTACTTCAAACTGGCAATTATCACCAAGTCTGAACTACGGGGTGACAGCTTCAGAAGCACTTGGATCTGGTGGGGCTCTAGCGAGTTACTCTATCTTGAGCATCTACGACTGAGTTGGTTCCTGGGGTGCAGTTCGAATCGGGAATCAGGCTGGACAATATCTCTCCGTACCACTTTCAGTTGGAGAAACCACCTTTGATGCAGGGATTGAAAGCATAGTGCTACGGAATGGAATCATTCTCCAATTTCCAACAGGATTCATTCGGGATGGTGCCACCTTTGCCCCCTACTTTCTGGATACTCGCTACTTTGGGACAGAACTCTACATCATGCAATACTATGAAATGGGCTTCACCCTCAGCGACTGGGTCTCCTTGTCTTCGTCTTTGACCCTGAACTACCTAGTAGCTGAAGAAGATAAGGCTAAGGGGACTAGTTTCCTGTTTGAGGCGCACTTTTAAAAAAACTACAGTGCTCACACGCATTACATTGAAAGAAAGGAAGCAGATGTCCTTTACGCTGGAACTGGGAGCAAAAGCTCCCGACTTTTCTGTTGTAGGAACAGACGGCCAGACTTATGGCCTAGCCAACTTTACGGAAGCCTTCACGTTGGTGGTATTCTTCACCTGTAACCACTGCCCATTTGTGGTAGGTTCCGATGAATTAACACGCGCCACTGCAACAAAATTTCTGGACAAAGGTGTAGTTTTCATTGGTATCAATTCCAACAGCGAAAAGACCAATCCCACTGATGATTTCGACCAGATGGTCTTGCGAATGAAGGAATATGATTTCCCCTGGATCTATGCAAGAGATGCTTCCCAGGAGGTTGCCTTGGCCTATGGAGCGCTACGGACACCTCATTTCTACGTTTTCGATCAAGAGCGCGAACTGGTCTATTGTGGCCGGGGAGTGGACCAGCCACGAGATACCTCCAAGGTGCAGGTGAATGACCTAGAGAACGCGCTGGCAGAAGTTACAGCTGGACAATCGGTAAGTGTCCCCTTAACCAATCCGATCGGTTGTAATGTCAAGTGGTTGGATCAAGACGCGCACTGGATGCCTGCAGACGCCTGTGATTTAGTGTGAACCAGTGTCTCCTGATCTGCCAGGGAGTGACACATGACATCCAAGCCAAACGATCGCCTTTCTCTAACCGGAAAAACGGCATTGATCACAGGAGGAGCCAGTGGCATTGGGCTGGAGACCGCCAAGGTTTTTGCGCGAGCAGGGGCACAGGTAGCGATCGGGGATCTAAACGAAGCCACATTGCAGGAAGCTCAGTCTCAGCTTAATGATCAGGACGTCTCTATCGAAACCATGTTTCTGGATGTGACCAAGGAA